>JBDHHV010000087.1:0-19931 GCA_039589195.1 Gemmatimonadota bacterium
GGCTGATGGTGAACGGGATGAAGGTTCGGCGTGTGGTGGGGATCGCCCTGGTCGTGGCCTGGGTGGCCCTGAACGGAGGAGCGCTCCAGGCTCAAGTGAGCCAGGAGATCGTGCTCTCGACGGGCAACTCTACCGTAGTGGCCGTGGGCGCGCCGATGACGCGTGTCTCCATCGGAAACCCCGAGGTGGCGGACCCAGTCGTAGTGTCCGCAACCGAGATCGTGTTGACAGCAAGGGCGCCCGGGTCCACGACTCTGCTCATTTGGGCCGGGGGCGCGCGTTCCAGCTACACGGTTCGCGTGACCGCGGATGCGGCCACGCTCCAGCGTGAGTTCGAGCGGCTGTTCCCGGACGAGACGATCGAGGCATCCGCGATCGCGAACACGTTGATCCTCTCCGGCGAGGTACAGGATCGACAGGTCGCGCGGAGAGCGCTCCAGCTGGCCCGGAGCCTGGGCGATGGTCAGATCATCGACAACATGGCTGTGCCCGACCTCGGGCAGATCCTCCTTCAGGTGCGGTTCGCCGAGGTGAGCCGGAGCTGGATGGAGGAGCTCGGACCGACCCTCATAATGCGCGACGGCAGCAACCTCGACGTCGTCATCGGACCGAACGACAACGTCCGGTCGAGGGAATCCCAGGACCCCGACGACCCGATCGCGGAGGCGTTCTCCGACGCGGTGAACTTCTTCATCTTCCACGAGCCTTCGCGCGTCGCGGCGTTCGTGCAGGCGCTCGAGTCGAAGGGCCTCTTCAAGAGCCTCGCCGAGCCCAACCTGCTCGCCATGCCGGCCGAGTCGGCCTCGTTCCTGGCGGGCGGGGAGTTCCCCTTCCCCACCCTCCAGGGTGGTGGGTCGAGCAACGCGGTCACCATCCAGTTCAAGGAGTTCGGGATCCGGCTCAGCTTCGTCCCGGACATCACCAATTCCGGTGCGATCCGGCTGTGGGTCGCACCCGAGGTCTCGTCGCTGGACTTCGCCAACGGTCTGGTTTTCCAGGGTTTCAACATCCCGGCTCTTCTGTCGAGGAAGGCGGAGACCACGATCGAGCTCGAGGATGGGCAGACCTTCGCGATCGCGGGTCTGGTCGACAACACGCTGGTCGAAAGCGTGAGCCAGATCCCGATCCTGGGCGACATCCCGATCCTGGGCGAGCTCTTCAAGTCGAGAAACATGCGTCAGAATCGGTCGGAGCTGCTGGTGCTCGTGACGCCGAGGATCGTGCGGCCGCTTGATGACCCGCCGCCGATCCCGACCGACGAACCGGAGACATGGAAGTGGGACAAGTCCATGCGGAACCCGGATGATCGTCCGGCGGATGGCTCGGACATCCCGTGACGCAGAGGAAGCCGCCTCTCCGGTCGTTGAGCCGGGAGAGCGAGATCGCGGGTGAGAAGACACACCGGGATATGAAGCCTTCACGTCTCGTGTCTTCCTCCGTTTCCGGAGGCGAGCGGAAGTTTCTCGGACGTCTCGTTCGCGGCCGCTGGGTCCATGACCAGCGCGGCGCGATCGCGGCATTCGTGGCGATGGGTATCGCGGTGTTCCTCGGCATCGCGGCTTTGGCGGTCGATTTGGGTATGCTGATGACTGCTCGGTCCGAGGCGCAGCGGACCGCGGACGGCGCTGCGTTGGCAGGGGCGGCCGGGCTCATCTACAACCCGAACAACGTGCCCCAGGCCCGGCTGTGGGCGAAGCAATACGCCAGCCAAAACGACGTCAGGGGCTCACAGATCGTGCTGCGCGACCAGGACATCGACGTAATCCTCCCCGACAAGGTGCGGGTCCGGGTGCTGCGCACCCAGAATTACGGGGGCGCGGTGCCCACCTTGTTCGCGCGCATGTTCGGGGTGTACGACGTCGACGTGGCGACGGTCGCCGCCGCCGAGTGGTCCGCAGATGCCGCGAGGGTGAGCTGCCTGCTCCCGGTCGCCCTGCCCGATCGGTGGGTGAACTTCCTGAGCCTCGAGTGGGACCCGAGCGAAGGCGATTATTACGAGCCCCCGTATCTGAACGGGCAACCGAACCCGAACTACTCGGGCTACGGCACGCTCGGAGAGCTCGTCACGCTCCTGCCCTCGCAGGGCGGCAAGGGCGGAGGCCCCACGGACGCGCAGAGCACACGTCTCGAACCCGGTTATTGGGACCTGTGGCTACCTCAGGGCTTGAGCGGCACGTCCGAGGTTCGGACGCGAATCCT
Source organism: Gemmatimonadota bacterium (assembly GCA_039589195.1). Taxonomy (GTDB): domain Bacteria; phylum Gemmatimonadota; class Gemmatimonadetes; order Palauibacterales; family Palauibacteraceae; genus JBDHAC01. The sequence continues at coordinate 2,200 of JBDHHV010000087.1, forward strand.
CGGCTGCCCCGATGGCCAGGAAAACGGTTACATTCCAACGGATCCGATGTGGAGGGAGGCGGGTAACCGGCAGACGCTAGCGGACGCGTTCCAGCAGATCATCAACGACCCGCGCTATTCGGGCCAGTACTACGATCCGGCCTGCACGTGCGCTCGCGATTCGAACAACGGGAACGCGGTCGTCACGGGCGGGCTCCGGTATCGCTCCGTTCCGATATTCGACCCCAACACCTTCACGCAGCAGGGATCCGGCCCTCACTTCCTGATCAGCCACTTCGTGGGAGTGTTCATCGACAGCGTGGATCCCGGGCCGCCGGGTCAGGCGAACGTCTATGCCCGAATCATGCCGACCGTCGGGTTCGGGAACAACGACCCCGGGGTCGGTCCGGTAGTAAAAGTACTCAGACTGGTGGAGTGACATTGAGCGCAACGCCTGCAAATAGACCTTTGGACCCCGGCGGTTCCTTGACGGCGGTCGCGATCTCCGCGGATGGAAACTTCACGGAGATGCTGCGCGGGCACCTGGAGGACAGCAACACGCACGTCGTGATCGAAGAATCGATCATCGCGCCGTTCACGGAGATCGACGATTCTCACCTCGAAGAGCTTCGGGGGCTGAAGCCGGATATCGCGTTCCTCGACCTCGAGAGCGACCCACACGTCGGGCTCAAGTTCGCGCAATTCATGATCGACTCGGGTCTCGCGGGCGCGACCATCGCCTTCGGGAGCGCGGACGCCCCGGAGATCATCCTCGCGGCCATGCAAGCGGGGGTGACGGAGTTCGTCGGAAAGCCGGTCGAACCGCAGACCCTGGAAGGCGCCGTCGAACGCGTGCTTCGCAAGTCCGGGCGTCGCACCGTGAGGACGTCCGCTAAACCGGGCCGCGTGATCATGGTGTTCAGCGCGAAGGGGGGCACGGGGTCGACGACCGTCGCGGCGAACCTCGCGATCGAGATGCACCGGCTCACGCGTAAGAAGACGCTGCTGGTCGATCTCGATCTCGAGCTGGGCGAATCGGCTCTGGTCCTGGGCGTCGAGCCCCGGTTCAGCGTGGTAGACCTGCTGAGGAACTTCCACCGGGTGGATTCCGGGCTCCTTGCCTCGTACATCGAGCGCCACGATACGGGGGTCGAGATCCTGTCGGCTCCGTACCAACCCGCCGACTACGAAGCGGTCAGCAGCGACCGCGTCCGTCAGGTGCTGGGGTTTCTGAAGCAGCATTACGACTACATCGTCGTGGACTCTCCGAAGACCTTCACTCCGGCCACACTCGGGGCCCTCGAGGACGCGGACGAAGTCTACCTGGTCACCACCGCGGATATCCCTTCGCTCCGCAATCTGACCCGATGCCTCCAGCTCGTTCGGAGCTTCGGGCGCTCCAAGGGAGACGAGTGGATCCGCCTGTTGGTGAACCGGTTCGACCCGCATCAGGCCGTCACCGTTCCCGAGATCGAGAAGACGCTGGGGATGGACGTCTTCTGGACGCTTCGGAACGACTACCGGGCCGTGATGAGCTCGATCAACGCGGGGCGGCCGGCGGTCACGGACCAGAAATCCACATTCGCGAGGGACATCCGGTCGCTGGCCTCGAGGATGACCGGAACACAATTGGCCGAGGGGTCGGGGGGCTGGCTCTCGGGTCTATTCGGACGAAACGGGCGCCATAGCGCGGCGGTCGCGAAGGATGAGGTGAAGAGTCATGAGTAGTGCAACCGAGCTTCCCGAGCGCGAGGGGTCGGCGTCTCCGCGTAGCGGGCAGGCCTCGTGGGAGAGCCACGGTGACGCGGCGGATACGGGCTGGGTAGGGACGGCCGAGTATCCGAGCGAGTTGCAGGAGATCCGAACCCGGGTTCACCGGCGTCTGCTCGAGCGCCTCAACCTGGCCAATCTGAGCGAGCGAGATTCGGAGGAGGCGGCGGACGAGGTCCGCAAGATCGTTCGGGACCTGCTCTTGAGCGAGGAGACTCCACTCAATCTCGAAGAGCGGGAGATGCTCGTCGAGCAGGTAGTCAACGAGGTCTTCGGCCTCGGACCGCTGGAGCCGCTCGTGAACGACATGAGCATCTCCGACATCCTGGTGAACGGATTCGATCAGGTGTTCGTCGAGATCGATGGTAAGCTGCACAAGACCGACGTTCGGTTCCGGGACGACCGGCACCTGCTCCAGGTGATCGACCGGATCGTTTCGGCGGTCGGGCGGCGGATCGACGACTCGTCTCCGATGGTGGACGCGCGATTGGCGGACGGCTCGCGTGTGAACGCGATCATCCCGCCACTCGCGATCGACGGTCCGCACTTGTCGATCCGTAAGTTCCGCCGCGACGTATTGTCCGCGGACGATCTCCAGCGGAGCGGGTCGTTGACGCCCGAGATGCTGGTGTTGCTGCAGGGGTGCGTGAAGGCGCAGCTGAACATGCTCATCACGGGTGGGACCGGATCGGGAAAAACCACCCTGCTAAACGTGATGTCAGAGTCGATCCCGCACGATGAGCGAATCGTAACGATCGAGGACTCCGCGGAGCTGCAGCTCCGCCAGCCGCACGTCGTCCGGCTCGAGACCCGCCCACCAAACATCGAGGGAGTGGGTCAGGTCGACCAGCGTCAGCTCGTCATCAACTCGCTGCGTATGCGGCCCGACCGAATCATCGTCGGTGAGGTCCGCGGTTCTGAAGCGATCGACATGCTTCAGGCCATGAATACCGGTCACGACGGGTCGCTCACGACCCTGCACGCGAACACGACGCGCGACGCGCTCCACCGTCTGGAGACGATGGTCTCGATGGCCAACCTCAATCTTCCGGAGAAGGGGGTCCGTCAGCAAATCGCGAGCGCGATCGACGTCGTCGTCCACGTGTCCCGGCTCTCGGACGGACGGCGAAAGATCGTCTCGATCGCGGAGATCGTCGGGATGGAAGGCGACGTGATCACCATGCAGGAGCTCTTCACGTTCGAGCGGGAGGGCGTCTCGCCCGAAGGCAAGGTCGTGGGAGTGTTCAAGGCGACCGGAATCCGTCCGAAGTGTGCGGAGCGTCTGATGGAGCACGGCATCGACCTGTCCGAGACGCTGTTCGCCAACCTCGACCTCGCGAGCGGGATGGGACGGTGAACGCGCTACGTGGCTCCCCGGTCCTGGCGGCCCTGGTCGCCTTCGGCATCATCGCGCTGGCGATCGCATCGCTTGCCCTGCTGTGGGAGGGGCTTCGGCAGGCCGGGCGTCAGCGGTCGATCGGTCGTGAGCTCCGGAAGCTGTCGGACCCCGATCGGGAGGAGGGTCTCGCGGACCTGTTGCGAACGCGAGCGCCCGGCGACCCCAACTGGCTCGAGCCGCTGCTGCTCAAGCTCCCGCGCCGTCAGGATATGCGGCACTTCCTCGGCCAGGCCGACATAGGGTGGAGCGTGGGCACTTTCTTCCTACTCACCGTCGGTATGGCGGCTGCGGTAGGGATCGCGATGCTGGTTTCAGTGGGAGGCTGGATCCTGCCGGTCGGCGGAGCGGCGTTCGGTGCGCTGATGCCGTACTTGCACGCTTCGCGCCAGCGGAAGAAGCGTTTCGCCCGCTTCGAAGAGAACTTCCCGGAGGCGATCGACCTTCTGGGACGAGCGATCCGGGCGGGTCACGCCTTTTCGACCGGGTTGCGAGTCGTGTCCGAGGAATCACCCGACCCTATCTCGACCGAGTTCCGGCAGGTCTACGAGGAGCAGAAATTCGGGTTGCCGCTCTCGGAGTCTCTGCTCGCGCTAGCGGATCGCCTGAGCCTCCTCGACGTACGGATCTTCGTGACGGCCGTGCTGATCCAGCTCGAATCCGGCGGCAACCTCGCCGAGATCCTCGACAACCTCTCGAAGATCATCCGCGATCGGTTCCGCTTCCGGCGACAGCTGCGGACGCACACGGCTCACGGGCGCATGACGGGGATCGTGCTCGGGCTGGCCCCGATCGTAGCCGGTGTGGGGATGTTCACCCTGAATCCGGAGTATATGCGCGTGCTGTTCACTGAGCCGCTCGGACGGCTGATGCTCGCGATGGCTGCAGGACTGCAGCTCATCGGGTTCATCGCGATTCGGCGGATCATGGACATCGACCTCTGACCGCTGTGATCTGAGGGACGGAAGATGATCTTTCTCGTCGTGGCCTTGACGGCGCTCGCAGTAGGGCTGCTCGTTCTCGGCTTGGCCAACATTGCCCCCGCCGAAACGCGTCTCGTGCGGCGGCGTCTGGCCTCGCTTCAGACGGGAGCGATGACGTATCGCGAATTGCGCGAGCGTCGTCGCCGACAGGCAAAGCGAGACCGGTTCTCGGGTGTCCTCGAGGCGCTTGGCGAGCGGGTCGGCGCGCAAAAGAAGACCGATTCCGCCACCCGGCTGTGGATGGTCCACGCCGGGATTCGGCACCCGAACGCCATCGCCATATACGTGGCCACCCGCGTGTTGGGCGGAGCGCTTCTCGGTATCGGTGGCTTCATGGGCCTTGCGTTTCTGGGAGTTCGACCGCCGCCGCTGTTTCTGATCGCTGCTCTCATGGGGCTCTTCGGCTGGATGTTCCCGTATCTGTACGTTGATGGCCGAGTGAAGAAGCGTCAGCTCGAGCTTCGCCGGGCGCTCCCCGACACGCTCGATCTCCTCGTGGTGTGCGTCGAGGCGGGTCTCGGGCTCAACCAGGCGCTCGTGCGCGTGTCCGATGAGGTGGATCGCTTGAGTCCCGAAATGAGCGATGAGCTGACGGTGGTGAACCTGGAGATCCGAGCGGGGACGCCCCGCGACGAGGCGCTTCGGCGCCTCGGCGAGCGCACCGGCGTCGATGACGTCCGCTCTCTCACGTCGATGCTCATGCAGACGGACCGGTTCGGAACCTCGATCGCGGACGCGCTGCGGGTTCACGCGGAGACGTTGCGCTCCAAGCGCATGCAGCGAGCCGAGGAGGCTGCCGCGAAGACCACCGTCAAGATGCTGTTCCCGCTCATCTTCTTCATCTTCCCCGCGATCTTCGTGGTACTCGTCGGGCCCTCGGTGTTCATTTTCCGGGACTTTTTCGGAGGGTTCTGATGCGTACGATCCGGATCGCCAACGCCAGCCGTGGCGCGGTGCTCGGCGACCGGATCCAGGTCGCTGACCGCTGGTGGCCTCGCCTACGTGGCCTGATCGGCCAGCCCGAGCCACAACACGGAGAAGGCCTCCTCATCGCGCCGAGTCAGGGCGTGCACATGTACTGGATGAAGTTCGCCATCGATGTGGTGCTGGTGGACAAGGGGAAGCGGGTCGTAGCGGCATATTCGGACCTACAGCCCGGAAAGCGTACCAAGATGCACTGGAGCGCCGAGTATGCGCTCGAGTTGCCGACCGGGGCGCTCGCGGCTACGGGGACGGAGGTCGGCGACCAGCTCGAGTGGACCGAAAGCGGCCGCGTGGCCGCGTGATGCGCGAAGGACGAAGAAGACGATGACTCCCTATGTTGCTGCCGAAGCGGCGATCGCTCCGGAGGTATCGGACTCGAAGGTACCTCCCGTACCGGAGACCCTCGAGGACACGGGTCTCTCCGACGCGTTCGTCTCCGACCTGCTGCTGAAGACGCTCTATCTCCAGGGCGCACGAACCGGGCGGCAGCTCGAGAACTTCGTGCGACTCCCGTTCACGATTCTGGACGACGAGCTTCTCGACCTCCAGCACCGGCGGCTCGTCGAGGTGCGCGGGAGCGAGGGCCACGGACGGATCGGGTACACCTTCGATATCACGGGTGAGGGACGCGCGCGTTGCCGAGAGATCATGCAAACGAGCCGATACGTCGGCCCCGCGCCCATCCCCCTTTCCGAATACTGGGAGTCGGTCCGCTCGCAGAGCACCCGGGGGCTGCAGGTCGGGCGCGAGAGGATCATCGAAGGCTTCAGCCACCTGGTGTTCGATGAGGAGTTCATCGAGACGCTCGGCCCGGCGATCAACTCGGGGAAGTCGTTGTTCCTCTACGGACATGCCGGAAACGGAAAGACGTCGATCGCGGAAGCGGTCGCCGAGATGCTCGGAACCACGATCTTCATCCCGTTCGCGGTCGAGATCGATGGACAGATCATCAGCGTCTACGACCCCGTCGCTCACCGCCACGAGGAAGCCGAGACCCCTGAGGAGGGTCCCTCTTTCCTGCGCGAGGCGCCCGAGTTCGACCAGCGGTACACGCTGGTCCGGCGGCCGGTCGTCATGGTCGGCGGCGAGCTCACTCTGGATGAGCTGGAGCTCCAATTCGACGCCCAGTCCGGCGTCTACCGTGCGCCTCCCCAGGTGAAGGCCAACTGCGGCGTCTTCATCATCGACGACTTTGGGCGCCAGCGCGTTCGACCCCGTGATCTGTTGAACCGGTGGATGGTTCCGCTTGACCGGCACATGGATTTCCTGAGTCTGCCGATGGGGCACAAGCTGCCCGTACCGTTCGAATGCTTGCTCATCTTCGCGACGAACCTGAACCCGAGCGAGCTCGTCGAGGAAGCATTCCTCCGCAGAATCCAGTACAAGGTTCTCGTCGGGAATCCGTCTCGCGAGGATTACGAAGCAATTTTCCAGCGCTGTTGCGAAAATGCGGGGTTGGAGTACGCGCAGCGAGGCGTAGACCTCATCTTCACGGAGTTCTACGAGAAGCGTGGGCTGCCGGCGCGAGCGTGTCACCCCCGCGACATCGTCAACCACCTGCTGGATATCTCTCGCTACCTGGGAGAGGATCCGAGCCTGTCAGGGCGTATGCTCGGGCTGGCATGTCGGTCCTACTTCCTCGACATGCCGGTTAGCGAAGGGATGATCTGAGGGAGCGGATCCATTGGCAGATGACACGAACGCACAGCCGGACCCGACACAGAGCGAGGATTCCGCCCCGGGCGCGAGCAGGGACCGACCTGCAGGCTGGCTCGAGCGCATGGAGGCGCGGCGCGCGAGGGACCCGGAAGGTACGGGGGGCAACCTGCCCGGGGGCGCCGGTGAGGGACGACCCGTCGCCGTCGTCGGACCCGACATCTCCGGAGCGGTGCCGCGGGGGGTGTCGCACAGCCCGGTAACCGATCTCCAGGAGGTCGGCGTCAGCCGCCTTCGGGACGAGGCGATCCGGGTCGCGAGAGAGGATGCCGCCGCCGGCGTGCCCGACGAGTCCAGCCCCGGCCCCACAGGGTCCGAGCAGGACCTCCGAGAGCGGTGCCGGGCGTTCTACGATCGTTGGAGCTTCCAGTACCGCCGGTGGCTGCACGACGAGGTGGCCGAGCACGAGGAGCAGATCACCGACAAGCTCGGACGAGCCTCGCTGGCCGTTGACCGCTTCGAGCGGCTCACGAACGAGCTGTTGCGGCTCAAGGCACGGAGAGCCCTGCGGCACTCCCAGGTCACGGACGAGCTCGGCAAGGATGCCCAGGACCGAGGGCTTCAGACTCGCGTCTATCTGCTGGCGATCACGTTCCTCGGGCTCGTCGAGTTCTTCGCGAACGCACCCGTCTTCCAGGCACTACTCCCACGGGACGTGCTCACCGAACGACAGATCCGACTGGTCGCCGAAACATCGCAGGGGTGGTTCGCGGGCGCCGAGCGTGTCTTCGCGCAGCTGCTGCTCAGGCCCGATGCCGCACTTCTCGCGGCGGGGGTCGTGACGTTCCTGTGCGTGCTCGCCCACTTCTTCGGGCACTCTCTGCGTGATCTAGTGATGCAGCACGACAAGGAAGAGCGTCACCACACGGTCGCGGTGAAGTCCAAGACCGAGAACGTGATCCCGATGGTCCTTACCGGCCTGGGGCTCCTCCTCGTCCTCGGTGTTCTTTACGAGGCGCGTATCCGCCTCGGCCAGGTGGGCGAGGAGCAATACCAGCAGGACATGATCGTCGTCGAGGAGTCCCGCCGCCAAGCCGGTTTCCTCCGCGCCGACGGCAACTTGCTCGGAGCCAACGAACGGGAGAACCGGGCGGACGATATGCAGGGCGCCGCCGTGCTGCTGCGGGAGTACGCGGGGTCCATGAGCCGTTTGAGCTTCCCGATCCTTCTGCTGAACACGACACTGGTGATCTGTGCGCTGTCGGCTGCATACTTCCACCGGCGAGACAGGCGACGGGAACACTTCAACGAAACCCCCTTCGAGCGAGAACGTCTCGAGTTCATCGGGGCGGCGGAGGAGACGGCCAGCGATGTCACGACCTTTCTCGCCGAGCTCGCGAAGAGGACCCGTTCACTGAAGACCGTGGCGGTCGCATCGGCCCAGGAGGAGCCCCGCGCGATGGTCCGAGAGCTGGAGTCCGTGATCGCACTGTACCGCGCCGAGAACGGACGCGCGCGTGGTATCGATCCGCGTACGGTTGCGGCGTTCCGGGAACCGGTGGCCCTCGAGATCGAGATCGAGGCCGAGGACGCGAAGGCCATCGAGCCGCTCCGTTCGCCCGAGCAATACGACGGCGAGCGACAGAGCCTCCAACAGCGGTTCGAAGGGGCGCGCCAGAAGTTCAATCAGGAAGCGATCGCGTAGTGAGGGGCCGAAAAAAGACAGCCCGGCTCGCCGCGCTTGTTCTGATACCCGGCGCGTGGGCCTGCTCCGGTGGCTCCGGCGGCTCCGGGGAGTCGCAGCCCGCTGCCGACACCCGGTCGCCGGTGCAGGTGATCTTCGTTTTCGACCGCTCGACCAGCATCCCCGATCACACCCTCGCGCTCGCGGCGGAGCTCACGAACCGAAGACTGGACGAGCTGGATCACGGCGATCGTGTGGCCGCGATGCAGCTCCTGCAGCTCTCGCTCGCCGAGCCACCCCGTCGGTGGGCGCAAAGCGTCCCCGACCGGGAGCTGGCGGATCACGAGATCATGCGGGACTCGGTCTCGCGTAGCCGTTTCCTGCAAGATGCGAAGATCCTGTTGACGCAGTTCTCCGACTCCGTGGGGCGGGAAAACATCGATGGCACGGACATCCTCTCGACGCTGCACGACGTGGGTGAGGAGTTGCGGGCCTATCGAGACCATGAGACGATTTTGTATCTTTTTTCAGACATGCTCCAGTCGAACCGTGCGATCGACATGGAAGGGCTTCGTCAGATGCCTCCCGCTGGTTGGGTTGCGGAGGCCGATGCCCAAGGCATGCTCCCGGATCTGACGGGACTGTGCGTGATGGTGGTGGGAGCTCGAGTAGACACCCGAGTCGCGCAGCAGGTGAAGGCGTTCTGGAGCGAGTACTTCCAGACGACGGGGGCTACGTTGCTGGATCGCAACTACACGTTGCGACCGGTACGTCTGCCCACCGATCCCTGTTCATAGCCCGGGTGGGGCCGGGAGCGACACTCTCAGTAAGGGGGGCAGATGAACCGGAAGCTGATCTATACGGTCCTAATCGTCGTGCTGGCTGCATACCTGCTCATCTACTATCTGTAGGTGACACCTACGATCGGTAGATAGCACCAGGGCGCCCGGGCCAGCGGGCGCCCATTTCCACCTCGTTACACCACTTCCACGTCACGCGGCGCGGCGGTCCGCGATATGTAATCGCACTCCGATGCGTGACGTCGCGGGGGCAAGGTTGACAACGGACGATCTGACTAGACGAATCGAGGGCTGGCGTGGCGAGTCCGTCGTCGTGGCCCGCGAGCCCGAGACCGACACGTGGATGTTCATCGCTCTCCACGACACGCGAATGGGTCCCGCCGTCGGTGGCACCCGCATGAAGACGTACTCGACGCTGGGTGACGGACTCCTCGACGCCCTGCGCCTGGCCGAAGGCATGACGTACAAATGGGCAGGTGTCGGAATCCCGTTCGGGGGTGGCAAGGCCGTCCTCGCAACGCGAGAGACGCTCACGGGCGATCGTAGACACCGCGTGCTCGAGCGATACGGTCGCCTGCTCGGCTCATTGCGCGGAGCGTTCCGGACTGGCGTGGATCTGGGTACCACGCCCGAAGACATGAAGGTCGTTTCCGACGCTGCGCCCTATGTCATGGGCATCCTCCACGGGCATAGCACGGATCCCGGGCCCTTCACGGCGCTCGGCGTGCTCGCCGGAATTCGTGCCGCCCTCCAGAGTCGATTCGGAACCGACTCCCTCGAGGGGCGATCGGTCCTCATTCAGGGGGTCGGGGATGTCGGGCAGCCGCTGGCCGAGATGCTGGCCGACGCGGGGGCCAGGCTCGTCATGTGCGATATCGATGAGGATACGGCCGGGGCGTGGGCTGACAGGCTCGGGGGTACGGTCGTGGCTCCGGCCGACATGGCCGGAGCCGACGTCGACATCTACGCCCCGTGTGCCGTCGGTGCGACCGTCAACCCGGAGACGGTTCCTCTTCTCCGTTGCCACATCGTTGCCGGATCCGCCAACAACCAGCTCGCGACCTCCGAGGACGCGGATCGCTTGCACGAGCGGGGCATCCTGTATGCACCCGACTACATCATCAACGCGGGCGGCGCGATCGCGTTCGGTCGCATGCAGCTCGGCGTGACCGAGGGACAACAGCTCCGCTCGGAAGTCGAAGCGATCGGTGACACGCTCGCCGAGGTTTTCGAGGAGGCCGCCGCCGCGAAGGAGTCTCCGGTTCATGCGGCTCAGCGGAGAGCCGAGCGCTTTCTGGCGACCCGGGAGTCCGGCTCGGCATGAGCCGAACCGACCCCCTTCAGGATCTCGACCTCCTTCTCCGCTCTCGCCACTCGATCGTCGTTCTCGACACTGCCGAGGAAGAGCGCGCCGAGAGCCTCCTCAAGCATCTCGCCGACCAGCTGGATTTGCCCCTGTTCGCCTGGACTACCAGCAAGGGTCTGCGCCGGTCCGACAAGGAAGCGGGCGTCTATGGCACGGCCGAACCGGGCCAGGCTCTGGATCACGTGGAGAGCGCCCGCTTTCCTGCCATCTATCTGTTCAAGGGCTTCGAACCGTATCTCGCGGACACGGTGTTGGCCAGGAAGCTTCGCGACGCGGCCGAGCCGTACCGGGAGGTCGCTGGGGCGATCATCCTGACGGGCGCCGGGCTCGACCTCCCCGAGCCCGTGCATCAGGTCGCCACCGTGCTGCGGTTGCCACCGCCCGACGTCGAGGAGTACCGGGCGTTACTACAGCATATCCTTCGTGATTTGAATCGCCGCGGTCACGTCACCGTGGATCAGACACCGGACGAGACCCAGAGGCTACTCCAGAATCTGCGCGGACTCACCCTGCTGGAGGCCGAAAAAGTCCTCACGAAGGCGATCATCGAGGACGGCCAGCTGTCACCCGATGATATCCGAAAGGTCGTCGAGGCCAAGAAGCAGCTGATCGAGCGAGAAGGCCTGCTGGAGTACTACCCGGTGGAGGAGAGCCTCGCCGAGGTAGCGGATCTCGCCACGCTCAAAGACTGGCTCCGGAAGCGTCAGGTCATCGTCGAGACCCCGGAACGCGCGTCCGAATTCGGGCTCGAGTTCCCGCGCGGCGTCCTGTTGCTCGGCGTACCGGGGTGTGGCAAGAGCCTGTGCGCGAAGGCGGTGGCGATGGAGTGGGGGCTCCCGCTCCTCAAGCTCGACCCCTCGAACCTGTACAACAAATACATTGGCGAGAGCGAGCGGAACTTCAAGCGCGCGGTGGCGGCCGCCGAGCGCATGGCCCCCGTGATCCTGTGGATCGACGAGCTGGAGAAAGCCTTCGCCGGAGCGGGCGATCACGATGGCGGAGTGACCATGCGGATCCTGGGGACCTTCCTCTCCTGGCTCCAGGATCGCCGGGGCGACGTCTTCGTCGTCGCGACCGCCAACGACGTCCAACGGCTGCCCGCAGAGTTCCTGCGCAAGGGTCGCTTCGACGAGATCTTCTTCGTCGACCTGCCCGACGACGAGACTCGCGCGAAGATCTTCGATATCCACCTCCGCAAGCGCGGTCAGGAGGGGGTGGATTTCGACCTGCCCAACCTGGCGGCGGTGAGCGATGGGTTCAGCGGCTCGGAGATCGAACAGGTCGTGGTTGCGGGACTCTACACGGCGTTCTCCGAGAAGCAGACGCTCTCGACTGACGCCTTGCTGCGCGAAGTCGCAGCGACTCGCCCGCTCTCCAAGATGATGGCAGAGAAGGTCGCGGCCCTCCGCGCCTGGGCGGAGGGCCGCACCGTGCGGGCCAACTAGTGTACGGCACACTAGCCGGCCGGTGAGAAGACCGCGGGAGCGCTTCGGCAACCTGCCTAGACGAAGGTGGCGATCTCCTCCAGGGACTTCTTCCGCAGATCGGGCACTTTCGCATCATCCGCCGGGTGCCCGACGACCAGCAGCCCGGTGCAGGGCGGTGATCAAGATCCCGGTCGCGATCCCGACCGATTCGGTCACGTAGTAGTTCTTCACCTTGGTCCCATCGGGGCGTAGGAAGTAGCTCTCGGCGAAGATCGCGATCAGGTATGGCGCGGTCTCGAGAAACGGCTTGTGCTCGTCGGTTCCCAGCGGCGCCAGCGCCTCGAGCCACTCTTTCGGTGCTCGACGGGTATAGAACTCGCGCTCCTCTTGCTCCGCGGCCCGCCGAATCCGGCTCTTCAACTCCGGGTCGCTGATCACCACGAAGTGCCACGGTTGCATGTTGGCGCCGTTGGGAGCTGTCCCGGCAGCCTCCACCGCAGCGCTGATCGCGTCACGAGGCACGTCCCGATCGGAAAAGTCCCGCACGGTTCGCCGCAGCCGCAGCTCATCCCGGAAGCCGCGGGCGCGCGCCACCATTTCTTCCGGAGCCACCGGCGAATATCCGGTGAGCGGAACGAAGAGGACCCTGCGTGTCGTCATCTTTCTGCGATTCCCTTCTCCATGGGCATGACCACGTCTTGAAACGGACCGTGGAACGCGCGCATGCCCGGCTCAGGCGATCCGCGACTTCATCCACGCCACGATGTGCTCGGCCACGTCGGCGGCGCACAGGTCGTTGTGGGGCTCATGGTACGCACCCTCGAATAGCGTCAGCTCTACGTCGGTACCGGACACGATCCCGGCGAGCCAGCGGCTCCCGGCCGGCGACGTAAGACGATCGGCTGTCCCGTGACAGACGAGAAGCGGCAGCCCCAGGTGCGCCGCCCGGCGTTTGATCGACGCCGTCGCCGCGAGGACTTCCGTGCCCCAACGTACGGTGGCTCGTCGGTGCACCAACGGGTCCTCCCGGTAGGCTCGCGCCACAGCCGGGTCTCGAGAGAGAGCCACAGGATCGATCGCCAGGTCCAGCGACACGCGTGGCGCCACTCGAGAGAGGAGTCTGGCGATGGCCACGAGGTGCGGCTTCGCGACGCCATGAGGTTCGATCGCCGTCGAGCTCGATATCAGTCCGAAAGGCCGGGGCCCGTCCGTCGGGTTCCGCTCGAGGTCGAGCGCGTAGTCCAGCGCGATCAGAGCGCCGAGACTATGACCGAACAGGAAGATGGGGCACCCCGCTCGCATTTTCGCGACGGCGCGAAGGAATACAGCCACATCCGACTTGTAGCGATTCCACCTGTCCACGTGCACGCGCACGCCATCCGAGCGGCCGTGACCCCGGAGATCCACCGAGTGGACGGCCACACCTCGCGCCGTCAGCAACCCGGCGAACGGTGCGTATCGACCCCCATGCTCCCCGACGCCGTGAGTGATCGCGAGGACGGCTCGCGGCTCATCCGACGGCAGCCACCAGCGGTGATAAAGACGGAGGTCACCCTCCACGCCGATCCAGCCCTCGGCCATGACCATCACAGCATGGGCTGGAACAGAAAGCAGAGATTCTCGGTCAGGCGGCGAACGACCGGCCGGGCGCCGTGTTGCTCGATCGTGACCTCACGGCTAAGCGCGATCTCCGACTCGACCTGCTCGATCAATCTGGCGAGGAAGGGTGGATCCGCGATCTCCACGTTCAGCTCGTAGTTCAGCTGCAGGCTGCGATAGTCGAGGTTGGCGGAGCCCAGCATCGCGTATACCCCATCCACCACCAGGGCCTTGGCGTGCATGAAGGGTGGCTCCCGCTCGAAGATCCGCACGCCCGCCAGCAGGAGAGGCTCGTACAACGAGCGTGCGGCGTAGCTCGTGTACCAGTGGTTGCTCTTCGCGGGGAGCACGAGCCGGACCCGGACCCCGCGAAAGGCCGCGTACCGAAGGGCCTCCAGGATGGTCTCGTCCGGCACGAAGTACGCGGTGACGATGTCGACCGACTCGCGGGCCGACACCAGAGCGGCGAAATAGGCGTGCGCCAGCCCCCGTCCTCCTCGCTCGGGCGCTCCCGGCACGATCTGAACGAGCCCGCCACCAACGGGAGCGAGCGCAGGATAGTATGCGTCGGACCGGAACACCTCGGGGTTCTCCCGGGTCGCGAAATACCAATCGGCGACGAACGCATCCTGCATGTCCGTGACCGCAGGCCCCTCCAAGCGGACCTGGTAGTCGCGATCGGGCCCCGTACGCCCCGGCACCGTCAAGTTGCGGTCATCGATGTTCATGCCACCCAGGAACCCGCACCGGCCATCGATCACCACGAGCTTCCGGTGGTTCCGGAGGTTGATCTGGAACCGACCCTTGAGCGGGTGCGCCTGGCTGATCGAGCCGACGCGGACCCCGCTCTTTCTCGCCGACTTGAAGAAGCCTGTCACGTGGGCGAACGTCGACCCGAATCGATCGTACAGCACGCGCACCTGCACGCCGTCGGAGGCCCTCCGGATCAGCAGGTCGCGCAGGCGCTTTCCGCTCCGGTCGATCGCGAAGATGAACGTTTGCACGTTGATGGAGGCCTCGGCGTCCTCCATTGCGGCGAACAGCGCCGGGTAGAACTCGTCCCCGTCCACGAGGAGCTCAGGGCGGTTACCCGGGAGCACGCGGTGTGCGCGCACCGCCGGATCCGTGGTGCGAAAGATGTGCTCGGCCGGGTGGCCGGCCACGGGATCCCCCACCATCGAGCCGGACCACTCACCGGCCAACAGCGGATCGGGGCCATGGTACAGGGCACGCTGCACGACCGCGCGCTCGGAAGCGTGTCGACGAACACGGTCCACCCCGAAAGCGCCGTACGCGAGGGCGCCGGCGCCGGGGACGGCCCAGACCGCGGCGAGCCACAGGACCGCCGAGACCGGCCGATGCTTGTGAAACAGGATGTGGAGGGACAGAACGAAGGCGAGCGCCATGTGTCCGATCGTAAGGAACGGTACCTGATTCACGTCGCCTGCCCCCGGGCCCTCCTATCTCACTCTCGTGCCGCTACGCCAGTTCCTCTTCCTCGTCCCCCTTCCGCTGCCCCAGACGTTCGTCCAGCACGAGGACCGCGCTTGGCGAGTCGCCGGCGAACTCGAGCTTGTCGACGATGTCTCCGGCGCTCTTCTCCTCCTCGACTTGCTCGGAGATGAACCACTGGAGGAGGACCTGGGCCGGGTAGTCGTTGTGCGCGACCGCCAGCTCGTACAGGTCGTTGATCATCGCCGTAACCCTTTGCTCGTGCGCGAGCGCCGCGCGCATCACCTCGAGGGGCGAGGTAAAGCCTGTCTTCGGCTGCTCGATCGCTTGCAAGTCGACCTCTCCGCCCCGGTCGAGCAGGAAATCGACCAGCCGCATGGCGTGGGTCACCTCTTCCTCGGCCTGGTGCCGCATCCAGGTCGCAAAGCCATCGAGGCTCTTGCTCTCGAAGTAGGTCATCATGCCCAGATACTGGTAGGCTGCGTAGAACTCGTGCTTGATCTGCTCGTTTATCGCGTCCTGGACCTCTTTTGCAACCATGGAAGGCGATCTCCCGTGTGTGTTGGAAGTTATTGTCTGCCCACGGTACCCGTCGCCATCCGGCAGCCGGTGTAGCGTGGCGCGCGTGAATGTACTACGGTCGCAAGCCGGAAGGCAGCGCCGCCCCGAACATGCGAAACCGGGCCTACGCGCGAACCGTACTGAGGCACGAGCCGGACGTCCCACCACTGCGGTGGTGTCGACGGCACTTCCATTCCACAGGAGTCTTGGCATGAGGATGAGAACGCTCTTCGGCGTCGCGGCACTGTCGGTCGGCCTGGCCGCGTGTGCCGGGAACCCCGAGCCCGGCGAGCCTGGCTACGCCTTCAACGTCAACGGCGAATACGCCGTGGAGTTCGTGGCCGACGATGGCCAGGTGTACACGGGAACCATGCAGCTCGAGACCGGAATCGGCGGTGCGGTCACGGGGGTCATGGCCATCAATGACCCGGTCACCATCGATGGCGATCTCGAGGGCCTGATCATTGGTGCAGAGCTCACCATGACGGTCCCGTACTCCGTCATCGAGAACGGGTGCAGCGGTGTAGCTTCCGGTGGCGGCGTGGTCGCCGAGGGCGGCGGTGCGGTCTCGGGAACGGTCGAGATCAACGACGAGTGCGGAGACGCACCGTTCGCGGCGGACTTCACGTTCACCCAGCGCTGACGCGCGAGCCCGGACCAGAATCGAAGCGGCGCCGTAGCATCCGGGCGGCCCCGTAGCATCCGGGCGGCCCCGTACTATTGTGGCGCCCAGGGAGCGCCATGGAGCCGAAGCAGCACGCTCGTGGGGGCGTTGCGTGCCCCCACTGGCCTGCTAGAGGAGCGAGCGGACCCGCCCGCCATCCACGGCGACCGAGACCCCCGTGATGTAGCTCGCCCGCTCCGATGCCAGAAAAGCCACCAGTGCCGCGAACTCGAGGGGCTCACCCAGGCGCCCCATCGGGATCGTGCTGTTCCACCCGGCCTCCACGTCCCTCACATCGATCCCTTTCGCACTCGCCACCATCTCTGCGAGCTCCTCCAGCCGTTGCGTGCGCGTGTAGCCCGGGAGGGCGTTGTTGACCGTGATCCCGTGGGCGGCGACCTCGTTCGCCAGGGTGCGCGCGAAACCCGTGACGGCGGCCCGCACGCTGTTGGAGAGGATGAGCTGGTCGACCGGCTCTTTCACGGCCACGGACGTAATGTTGATGATCCTGCCCCAGCGGCGCTCCTTCATGCCCGGTAGCAGTTGCCGGGTCAGCTCGAGCGCGCTCTCCAGGTTCACCCGGATGGCCTGCCGCCAATCCTCGCGCGTGTGGCTCTCGAACGGACCCGCCGGTGGCCCGCCCGCATTGTTCACCAGGATGTCCACCTGGCCGAACTCGCTCAGCGCCGCACCCACGAGCTCGTCGATCGCCTCGGGGTCGGCCAGGTCCGTAGCGACGGGTTTAGCGCGCACGCCGTGCGCCTTCGCGATCCCGCGAGCGGCTTCCACGAGCTCCGGCTCGCCCCGGGCACACAACACCAGGTCGGCTCCCTCCGCACCGAACTCCTCGGCCACGGCCCGCCCCAGCCCGCGGCTCGAGGCCGCGACGAGGGCCACTTTTCCTCGCAGGCCCAGGTCCATATGCGCCTCACCCGTTCGGGTCGTCGTGGAAATAGGTGTCCGTCCCGTCGAGCCAGTCCTGGCGCGGTGGGCTGAACACATCCAGGTCCAACGTGTCTTCGAGCGCCTCGGCCTTGTGAGGGACGTTGGACGGGATGTGGAGGATCTCGCCTGCGCGAACGACGCGTTCATCCTCCCCATCTTCACCGAGCCAGAACCGCAGCGCGCCCTCGAGGATGCAGGTGAACTGCTCGTTCTCGTGTGAGTGCCGCGGGACGATGCACCCGCGGTCCAGCCTCACGTACGCCAGCATCGCGCGCTCCCCCGTGATCAACTGGCGGCGGAGCTTGTCCGTCACCGATTCAAGAGGGATCTCCGCAAGGTTGTAAAGGCTCGCGTCCGTCCTCATGCCATCTCCTATGCCCGTGGTATGCCCGATGCCCGATGTCCCGGGTCAGCGTCTCGCGTCGCTGTTGTACATCTCGGCGACCGCCCGATAGCCGTCCGCCCC
>JBDHHV010000088.1:0-20800 GCA_039589195.1 Gemmatimonadota bacterium
GATCCATGAGGGAAGTCCGATCGCCTCGACCGTCACCGCATCCCCCTCGGGATCCGACACGCCTATGGAGTAGGACCACGCACGGTTGTGCTCGGCCGTCGTATCAGGTGCGGTCGTAGACACCGGTGCGCCGTTTCCGGGCGGATCCGTAGTCGAAGAGCCACCACAGGCGACGATCAACCCACTCAAACAGACGGCAAAACAGGACGTCCTCAGGCAGCTGTTGGAGCGACTCACGGGAGCTCCACACGAAGTCCGTACAAGCTCGTGGGGCCGATCCCAACATCGGTCCACGGCTTCCCGAAAGCTCCTCACTAGTGTCACTCTCGAGAGTATCGCCGAGGCCGTGGGGATGGGGTCAACACCAGACTATGGCTGTCTCAGATCGGCAACGAGAATCTCGATGCTACCATCTCTCTCGCGATTGAACACGATCTTGACACCGTCCGCAGACCAACAGGGACGGGCATCAATGTCTGTGCTCTCGATCAACTGCTCGAGATTCTCACCATCGACATCGATCACGTAAATCTGCTCGATTCCGGACCTGTCTGACACGAACAATACCTTTGAACCGTCCGGGGACCAGGTGGGATAGCCGTCGAATCCGGGGGAATTGGAGAGATTGATGGTGCCGGAACCGTCGCGGTTCATGACATAGATTTCGGAGTCCCAGAGATCATTGCCCGCAGAACCGCTGGTGAGCACGTGCCGCCAGAGAATCCTGTCGCCGTCGGGAGAGATCGAAGCAAACGTGTCCCAGCCATCGAGATCGGTTTTTCTGATGATGCCAGAGCCGTCGATGTTCATCTCGTAGATCTCTTCGTTCCCGTCGTCAGACACATCGATGGTGGCGTTGAAGATGATCGTGCGACTGTCGGGAGCCCAGTGGGGATGGCTTTCGTTGATGTTCGGGGTCATGGTCAGGTTTGTCTTCTCCGAGCCATCCGGTCTCATGATGTATATGTCCTCCATTTCACCCTCGAGCGTGGAGACATAGACGATCCAGTTGCCGTCAGGCGACCATGATGGAGTCACGGCATGATTCTGTTCGGCGGTGAGCGGCATGATGTCCGAACCATCGGCGTTCATCTTGTGAAGTACCCAAGCGCCAGTGCGGTTGGACTGAAAGACGATCTGCGCTCCGTCAGGCGACCACCACGGGTAGGCGTCTTCGACGTTTGTGATCTTGGTTACCGAATCGATTACGGTCTGTGCCGCGCATTCCACGTGAACAGTGAGAACGGCGATGATGGCCAGGAATATCGTGACGGCGGGGCAACGGCTGCGCATGGGAAGTCTCCTCTGGCAGGTCAGTCCGTTTCCGTGTCTGAGGCTGGGGCCCTTCCACTATCGGGTCTGTGAGGCAGGCACGAGCACGTGTTCCGACGCGGCAGAGGCCCGGATCTGATGATCTGACTTCGGCGGTCCCCCCAGGCCCCTGCTCCGCTACTCCGCCTTCACCGCCACCATCGGGTCCACCCGCGACGCCCGGTGCGCCGGAACCCAGTTCGCGAGCGCCGCGACCACGGCGAGCCCTCCCAGGGCCACCCCGAAGCTCACGAGGTCGAGGGCGCCCACGAACAGCACGCTCGACAGGAACCGGGCGCTCGCCGCGGCCAACAGCACCCCGATGACGGCGCCCACCGCGACGAGCGCCATGCCCTCCCGGAGCACCATGCTAAGATCCCGATCAGCCAGGCGCCGGCCCGAATGGGGAAGAGTCGCACGTCGGCGAGCTCGCGAGCGGTTCCGGTCCCGAGAAACACGAGATCCGGGTCGAGCGCTCTCAGCTCCCCTTCCAGACCGCGGACGGACCCGGCGGCCGGAGTGGTCGTTCTGACGAGGTAGTTCGCGAACATCGCGTTGCGAGACAGCGGGATGTGGATGTACGCCTTGGGTGACTCGCCGGGCGTGTCCACCTTGTAGTCCTGCACGACGCCCACGATGCGGTACGGGCCGCCTCCCCAGGACGTTCGGAACTCCTGACCGACGGCGTCCCCGTTCTGCCAGTAGCGCTCGGCCATGGTCTGGGTCACGACGGCCACCCGCTCGCCGCTGTCCCGATCGGTCTCCTCGATCCCGCGGCCCGACAGGATCCGCAGATCGAGCGCGTCAAAGTAATTCTCGTCGATGCGGGCCCCGTCGATGATGTAGGGACGGCTGTCGGCGGATGCCTGGTGGCCGTCGATGAAGACGCCGAAGCCGTTGTTGTTGAGCGACAGCGGCATCCGGCTAGCGAGCCCGACGGCCTCGACCTGCGGCAGAGCGCGGAACCCCTGCGCCCCTTCCTCGAGCAGTAGGCCGGCCTCCTCGGGTCCGTAGCCGTTCATGTCCATGGCCAGCGACAGGTAGGCGGTGCGGTCGATGTCGTACCCCATGTCGACGCGGGCGGCGGCCTCCAGACTCCGCGCGAGCAGCGCGCCCGCGACGAGCACGACGATCGACACGGCGACCTGACCCACCACGAGCGCGTTCCTGAGGCTCCACCGCTTCCGTGGGCCGTCTCCCTCGCTGGTTCCCTTCAGGGCCGGCACCAGGTCGGGGCGCGACGCGCGCCACGCGGGCAGGAGGCCGAAAGCGATGCCGGTGACGCATGCGATGAGCAGCGTAAAGAGGAGGACCCGCCAGTCGGGCGTGACATCGAGCGCGAGATCGATCGGTAGCGGCGGCTGGAACCGGGCGATGAGACGCGCGAGCCCGTAGGCCAAAGCCATCGCGATCGCCCCGCCGGCCAGCGCGAGCATCATGCTCTCGGTCAAGAGCTGCCGAATCAGGCGGCCCTGTCCGGCGCCCAAGGTGTGGCGGAGCGCCAGCTCGCGCTGGCGGGACGAGGCGCGGGCGAGCGTCATGTTGGCCAGGTTCGCGCACGCGACCAGCAGCACGAGGCCGACCGCGCCCAGCAGCACCAGTCCCGCCGGCGCGACGGTGCGGTCGAAGTCCGGGTTGAGCGCTACGTCATTCGTCGCGAGGACGGCCACGCGCTCGCGCTCGTTCGTCTCCGGATATTCGGCGGAGAGCCGGGCGGCGATGTTCTCCATCTCCGCCCGTACCTGCTCGACGGAGACGTCCGGCTTCCTCCGTCCCTTGATCCACAGGAAATGTTGCCCGCGGCGTTCGAGACGCGTGGCGCCACCTCCGCCGCCCGTTCCCCGCTGGTTCCCGAGCGGCTCGACCTCCTCGACCATGGTGAGGGGAAGCCACATCTGGGCGGTCACCGCCGGGAACATCCCGCCGAATCCGTCGGGCGCGACGCCGACGACCGTGTGCGTGACTCCGTTCAGTCTGAGCGTCTGCCCGACGACGTTCGGATCGGCCGCGAACCGACTTTCCCAGAACGGGTGGCTCAGGATCGCGACGGGCGATGCGCCGACGGCCGCGAACTCCTCCGGGGCAAACGCGCGGCCGATCGCCGGCCGCACCCCGAGGACCTGGAAGTACTCCCGCGACACGATCTCTCCCACGACCAGCTCCGAGCTCCCACTGATCGAGAGGCTCGCGAAGAAGTTCGTGAAGGCCATCATGCCCGAGAGCGTCTCGGTCTGCTCCCGGTAGTCCGCGAAGTTCGGATAGGAGTGGGTCCCGTGGTCCGACGACGTGGCCGTGCGCCCGTACACGTCCACGAGCTCCTCGGACCGCTCCACCGAGAGCGGTCGGAACAGCACCGCGCTAACGAGGCTGAAGATGGTGCTGTTGACTCCGATCCCGAGGGCGATGGTGACGACGGCCACGGCGGTGAACCCGGGCGCGCGCAGGAGGGAGCGGAGCCCGTACCGAAGATCTCGAATCAGCCGTTCCATGTTCGCATTTCCCTACCCGCGGGCTGGAGGAGTGCAGGTACATACGTGAGGATGTCGGCAAGGTTTCGCCTCACGGGGCGAGCCCGGTTGCCCCTCAGGCAGGTGACGCTCCGTCCAGAAACGACGCGAGGTGAGCGCTAAGATCGCGAGCGTCGTCTCCGGCACCGTCGATGAGGCTGGACTTGCGCCGCCGCAGGAACGGGATGCCCATCAGATACATGCCGGGTGCCTCCACCACGCCTCCGTCGTGTCGGATCCGTCCCTTGCGGTCGAAGACCGGCACATCGACCCACGAATGGTCGGGCCGGAACCCGGTCGCCCAGATGATCGTCCGGATCTCGCCGCTCGTGAGGCTCAATCCGAGCGGGGGTGACGCTTCGAACCTGGTCGACTCGAAGCGGTGCGGCGGCTCGACGGTCTCGTCGAGCCCGTTCTCGGTCACCCATTCGTCGATCCGGTCGAGCAGCCGGTTCATCTTGAGGTCGGACAGGACGCACTGGTTCGGGAGAGACCCCGAGAACTGGGCGTTGCCGTCGTTGATGCCGGCGAGACGACCGATGAGCTTCACGCCGATGTCCGTCAGCGAATTCAGGTCAACCGTATGGCGGTCGTCGGATCCGGCGAGCTGGGGCGAGGGCAGGTTCCGGACGCGTTCGAGGTTGTCATATTCGGTGTAATGCTCGTCGAGCACGCCGCACCGGTCCATCCACCACTTGATGTCCACACCCCGATAGACCCGTGGTACGCGCACGTGCTCACCCACGGACAGCGTGACGGGCCGGCCGGAGCGGTGTACCTCGGCGGCGATCTGGGTCCCGGTGGCCGACGCGCCGACGACCATTACGCGGCCTTCAGCCAGTTGGTCGGGGTTGCGGTACTCGAGGGCGGTGAGCGTCGCGATCTCGGGCGGCACGAGGTCCGCGAGCGCGGGCACGTTCGGAAGGTTACAGGCGCCGCTCGCGATGACCACCGTCCTCGCGCTCCACACACCCCGGTCGGTCGTCACCTCGTAGCCTTCGTCCACGCTCCGCAGCGAGGTGACCGTGGTGTGCGTCTCCACCGGCGCGGAGATCACCTCCGCATAGCGCTCGATGAATGCGATGGTCTCCGCCATGTCGCGAAAGCCATCGGGGTCCTCGCCCTCGTAGCCGAAGCCGGGAAGCCGGCTCTGCCAGTTGGGCGTGAGGAGCCGAAGCGAATCCCACCGCTCGGTCTTCCACGAGTTCGCCACGGCGCCCCGCTCGAGAACCACGTGGTCGATCGAACGGTCTGCGAGGCAGCGGCTCATCGCCAATCCGGCGTGGCCCGCACCGATTACGATGCTGGTGATGCGCACCCGAACTGATCCCGGGATCGGGTGTCCGCGGCTAGTTGACCTCGACCGTGACGTTGGTCGGGTTCGTGATGACGTCGTACACGGCCGACCGCTTCTGTGACTGCGCGACAACGGCCCGGATCTCGTCGGGCGTGGCATCCGCGTCAATGTCGTATGTGACCTTGATGCCGTCAAAGCCGTTTCGCACGCCGCTGTCGATGCCGAGGATGCCCTGAATGTTCATTCCCCCTTCCAGGGTCGCGGTCACGGACCGTAGCTGGATCTCCCGCATCTGGGCGACCGAAGCGACACCAGCCGTGAGACAGCTGGCCAGGCCCGCCAGGACCAACTCGACCGGCGTGGCGCCGTGGTCCTCCGACGCGAATACCTCGGGGTGATCGGCGTCGAAGGTGAACCGGCTCTTGTGTTTGTGCTCCTCACCGAGCCCGAAGAAACCCTCCACGGTGGATCGGCTGTGCGTGCCGGCTACCCACTCGCATGTCGCGCGCCACTGGAATTGGGCGGCTTCCGGGGCGTCTGACAGGGCCTCGCGGGCGTCGAGCAGAGCTTCGACGTTGACGCCGTTGTCGACGGGGATGGCGGTCTCCATGCGGTCCTCCTTGTCTCGAATCGAACGGAATAGGATCCGAATTAGTAGCCAGAAATCGCTGGAAACAAAAGGTCCAGGACGGTGGCCCGGCAAGTCCCGGAGACGCGCAGTATGGGCTGAAGCACCGTTGAGGGTAGGGGCGATGGGCTCGCTGGTTGATGGATGGGCATGCGGAGCCGCATCTTCGCAACCACACTCTTGAACCCTCGAGGACGAGGTGCGCATTGAGCTTGCCATTCACTCGAAGTCGCTACGACGTGGTGATCGCCGGTGCACGGTGTGCGGGTGCCTCGACCGCGATGCTGCTGGCCCGCCGGGGGCTACGGGTGCTGGTAGTGGACCCCGTTCGCTACGGAAAGGACACGCTCTCGACGCACGCCCTCATGCGCGGAGCGGTGTTACAGCTCCACCGCTGGGGCCTGCTCGATGCGGTCCGCGCGTCCGGTACGACCCCCATCCGGTCGACGACCTTCCACTACGGCGACAAGACGGTGGAGGTCCTCATCAAGGCGCGGGACGGGGTCGACGCCCTGTACGCTCCGAGGCGGACGGTGCTGGATCCGATCCTCGTGGACGCGGCGCGGGAGGCCGGGGCGGAGGTGGTGTACGGCCAGTCCGTGGTCGATCTGATCCGCGACGATGGTGGCCGGGTTCGCGGCGCGAGGATGTCAGGTGCGGACCGGGAGGTGACCGACGTTTCGGCCGACCTCGTGATCGGTGCCGACGGGATCCGATCGCGCGTCGCTCGGATTCTCGAGGCCGAGGTCGACTATGCGGTGCCGCACGCCGCCTGCTCCATCTACGGGTACTGGCCGGACGTGCCACTGGAGGGCTACCACTGGTTCTACGAGCCCCAACCAATGAGGGGGCCACCTGCGTCTTCGTCTTGATCCCGCAGGCTCGGTTCAGTGACCGGCGACACGAGGGGATCGAGGCGCTCTTCCACGAGGCGGTGGGCACGGTCTCAGCCGAGCTCGCGGAGGGGGTCGCGGCCAGCCACGCGTCCGGGAAGCTGAGAGCGTTCGCCGGTGCTCCCGGTTTCCTGCGCCGCGCCGCCGGCCCCGGCTGGGCGCTCGTCGGGGATGCCGGGTACTTCCGCGATCCCATCACCGCCCACGGCATCACCGACGCGCTACGCGAGGCCGAGCTCCTCGCCCGCGCAGTCGCGGATGACGGTGACGAGGGTCTTGTGGAGTACCAGCCCGGGCGCGACGAGCGCGTGAAGGGTCTCCTCGACGTGACCGACCGCATCTCGACCTTCGACTGGGATCTCGAAGAGGTGAAACAGCACCATCTCGAACTGAACCGTGAGATGAACGCCCAGGTGGATGTTGTGAGGGCCCTCGTCTGAAGGAGGTGGTGTGGCGATGGAGATTGGTGATACCGCAAGCCGAAGCCTCACCCTGACGGCGGAGCACGTCGCTGCCTTCGCGCAGCTTACCGGCGACTACAACCCACTCCACTTCGACCAGGACTTCGCCGCCAAAACGCAGTTCGGACGCCTGGTCGTGCAGGGCGGTCTCACGACCGGCCTGTTGCATGCCCTGGTCGCGATGGATCTCCCCGGCCCGGGCACGGTCTTCTTGAGCCAGGACTGGAAGTTCACGGCCCCGGTCTTCATCGGGGACACGATCACGGCGCAAGCCGAGGTGATGAGCGTCCACGCTACGAAGCCCGTCTGCCGACTCTCCATCCGTGTCCTGCGCCAGGACGGTGAGGAGGTGCTTCAGGGTGAGGCCTGGTGCTACACCTTCGGTCCCTCGAACTGAGTTCGGGCGGACGAGCTGCCTGACCGTGCCGTCGGGCGCCCGTCATCGCCCGGCGGAACCGTCCAGCCGTGAGAGGAAGGCCTCCGCGTCGGCGAGCTCGGGTTGGCCCGCGTCGGCCTGTGACAGGAGGTCGGCCAGTGACCGATAGGCGTGCTCGGCCAGATCCGTGCGTCCCGCCGCGATGCTGGCCCGCGCGAAGCCGCCCAGGCTGACGATGCGGTTCGGCGTCCGGTCGAGCTGCCGCTGGAAGGCCGACATGGCCTCGTTTGCCTGGCCGCTCTCCAGGAGCAGCTCGCCCTCGACCTCGCGCGCGGGCTTGAGCGCGATCGGCGGACCGAAGTCGACCGGGAGTGACGCCTCGTAGTCGGCCGCCCGTTGCGCCGCCCGGATGGCGGCATCCAGGTCACCCGCGTCGGCGAGCAGCATGGCCTCTAGCGTTCCCTGCCACACGGGCACGTACGGGGTCACGAAGTTCCGAGGGGCCTTGTCACCCTCACCCATGAGGAATGCGTAGGCCGCCTCGGCTTCGTCACGGTCACCGCGGTGGACGGCGGCGACCCCGTCCCCCCAGGCCTCTATCAGCCGTGTGGTGAGGCGATCGACAACTCGGCCGCCGTCGATCGTCGGTCCCTGCGACTCGATCCGATCGACGGCCGTGGCGCCCCGCCAGTCGCGCGTGTCTGCCAGGTGGAGTCCCCGCATGTAGACGTACGAGAACGCGGCGGACTCGCGCGCGTCTTCGGAACGCTCCGGGTCGAGACTCTGCGCGAAACACTCGGCGAGCCTGTCGGCCGCCAGCTCGTACCGGCCTTGCTGCTGGTAGCCGTACGCCAGCCACTCGCTGTAGTGGCCACAGGAGCTGGCGAGTCCGCCGCGCTCCATCCGGGCCTGATTCGCGACGGCGACCGCGCGGACGTTCTGATCCACGACGTCGTCCCACAGCCCCCGGGCCAGGAAGATGTGTGTGGTCATGTGCTGCGCGTGCGCCGCGTCGGGCGCGATCACCGAGTAGGCGCGCGCCGCCTCCATCGCGAGGATCGCGTGGGTCGGGTCATCGAAGGAGTGGATCGTGTAGTGCGCGGCCCCCGGATGGTCGGGGTTCTGATTGAACGCCGCAAGCGCGATCGTGCCGGCCTCCATATACGTAGGCACGTTCCGGTCTCCCTGACTCAGACCCAGCAAGGCGAGGGCGTAGAACGCCTGCGCCTCGAGGTCATCCGGGTACGCGTGGGCGAGCTTCTCCATCTCCACCGCGTACAGCGTGTCGAGGGCCGCCTTCTCGGCTTCACCGTAGAGCACTTCTACCGCGGCCAGGTAGGCCTTCTCCCGGTCGGTCGGCGCCTTGGCAAGTCGCGCGTCGGCGGTCGGCGCCAGTCGGTCGAGCGCCTCGCGCGCCGCTTCCGCGTCCTTCTGGTTCCACACCGGGTGCGTGTAGGTCATCGCCTCGCCCCAGTACGCCATGGCGAAGTCCGGGTCGATCTCCTGCGCCCTCCGGAACGCGTCCGCCGCCTGCTCATATTCGAAGCTGTGCATGAGGAGCACGCCGCGAAGGAAGTCGCCCTGTGCTTCGATGTCGCCCGAGTTCGGGAACGACAGGCTCCCCAGACCTTCGATGTGAACGGGCTCCTGCCCCACGACGGGAGACGCGACGCGTGCCGAAGCGAGCGCCAGGAGCCCGAAGGCCGCTGCGATGAGGGTGGGGAAGCGAACGCGCATGATCCATGACCTTTTTCTTGGGAGAAACCGCAGGCGTATCATTCCAGAGCCCGTGGCGGAAAGGGGGCTCGGGGCGCGCAAACTATCGCGCGTGGCTTGGTGCCCGACAGGAGTGACCGACGCAGAACACCCGTGGTGATCCCCTCCACGAGCCCCCTCTTCTTCTCCTGCTGCTCCTCGAATTCATCGTTTCCTTCCGCCAGCCGTAGCTCATCTTCGTATCGCTCACGTACTTCGAGGAACGAGGAACAGGTGCTCAGGAAAGTCTCGGTGACATCGATCCGCTCGACTTCCGAGAACCGGGCCGTCTCGTGCAGCGGTACGGGATCCTGGCGATCCCCTACCTCGGAGGGTCCCAGCTCGACCGCACGTCGGTAGTCTCGCGACGAAAGGCCGGGCGCCGCGTGAATCATTTGCCCGGCGATCCGACCTCCCGGTTTCAGCACTCGCCAGCATTCTCTCAACACGGAGAGCTTGTCCGAGATTCAGCAGAACACGTCCGAATGCACCACCGCGTCGAAGACGTTCTGTCGGAAGGGGAGTGCGCGTCCGTCGGCGGCCGCCGCCCCGGAGCGACCGCCGAGGCCCCGGCTCCTGGCATTCGACAGGGACTCCGCCGGTGCGGCGGCGGGCAGATCCGTGAACACGACGTTACAGCCGCTCTTCTCGGTCACGTACACTCCGGGCCAGCCCCGACCCGACCCGAGCTCGAGCAGGAGCGCCGAGCGGCTCAGCTCGAGGTGCTCCAGCAGAGCG
This sequence comes from Gemmatimonadota bacterium, assembly GCA_039589195.1. GTDB lineage: Bacteria > Gemmatimonadota > Gemmatimonadetes > Palauibacterales > Palauibacteraceae > JBDHAC01. Next base: position 9,967 of record JBDHHV010000088.1, read on the forward strand.
TCCGCCTCGGGCACCGTCGTATAGCCGTCGGTGCCGATAAAGGCGCCGAACACTTCGAGCTCGACGTTCAGCTCCGCTTCCGATTGCGGCCGGGCGTATCTGCGCGCAAAGCGATCGGCCGGGGAGATTTCGTTCGAAGGTGTCATGACCGGCGCTTTCCATTCATCGAGCCGTGTATCGTCCAGCCGTAATGACAGCCCACATTCGGGGAATCTCAGCCGGAACGCCACTCCATCCCGATGAAATCCGCGCGGTCTTCAGCCAGAGCGCTGGAAACATATCCGGACGACAGACGTTATCGAGTCGACGACGTTCGCTACCGTGCGGTTCCTGTCTCGAGACCGTACAATCGGCGTTTCCCCGGCTCCGAGTCAGAGGAGGAGCATGCAACGATCTCTAAGGCGGATGGCCAGATCGACCGCCGGTGTCGCAACGCTCTTGGCGCTGGTTGCCCACCCGGTGAGCCTTGGCGCACAGACTCCCGAAGCCCGCGCGATCGAGCACTTCGAGAAGGTGTGGCGCAGCGTGGAGACGCCATCCGGCCAGACGTTGACGCCGCCCCCGGGCGTGTCGATAGCAGTAGCAGTGGATGGACGCATCGTCTTGTCCGCCGGTCGGGGGACGGCCGATCTGGACAACCTCGTGCCAGCGACAAGCTCGACGGTGTACAACATCGGGTCCGTTTCGAAAGTCCTCACCGCGGTCGCGATCATGCGGCTCGTGGAACGCGGGCAGGTCCGCCTCGAGGATCGAATCCAGTCTTTTCTTCCGTTGGTCTCTGATCAATGGGAGCCCGTGACCATTTGGAATCTGCTGACCCATACGGGCGGTATCCGCCATTACAGACAGGCGGACTTCCGCGATGGTGTTCGTGGGGAGATCGTCCGTTCGTTCGACACCTTCGAGGACGCGATCTCCCTCTTCAGGGAGGACCCCCTGCTCTATTCGCCTGGAGAGTTCTACCACTACACGTCGTACGGGGTGAACCTCCTACAGGGGATCATCGAGCGCGTGAGCGGTCTGCCGTTCGAGGAATACATGCTGCGCCACGTATGGGGTCCGGCGGGCATGCTCCAGACGAACTTCGACGTCCCTTCGCGGATCGTCCCTGGCCGTGCGAAGTCGTACGTGCCTGACGAGCACGGCGAGCTCGTCAACTACACGTACGCGGACGTGACCTACAAATTCGCGAGCGGGGGAATGCTCTCCACGGTCGAGGACCTCGTACGGTTCGCCGTCGCCCTGAACGAAGGTCGCCTCCTTGACCCCGACCTTGTTCGCGAGATGTTCAGACCCCAGCTCGACGGAACCTTGCTCTGGCAGCGGGATGGCGAGCCGACTCTGCCAACCTGGGAGCAGGGCCTTATGTGGCGGCTGCGAAAGGACTCAAACCACATCGATACGGACGACGCCGAGCGGCGCTTCATCCATCACTGCGGCACGGTCAAGGGTTTCAACGCCTGCCTCGTGAATTACCCTGACGAACGAATCGTGGTCGCCGTCGCGCAGAACGGCTGGGACGGCGGGTTCGGCTTCGTTCCGCTTGTGCAGATAGCGGACTTCTTCCGGACGGGGCGCAAGCGTCGGTGACTGCACGAGCTCGGCCGGATCTACATGGCTCTCCTCGTGTTCGGGTCCGCTGGAACCGCGAGACGCGCTGAAGAGGTTCGCGACCGCCGTCGGGCTCAATCTTCCAACCCGACCCGGCGAACGAGCTGCTGGAAGCGCGGATCGTCGCGCATGAACTCGAATAGTGGATTCACCTTCACGCTGAGCAGGCTGCGCGCTCCCGAGCGCTCCCGGTACGCTTGCTCCAGGAGTTCCAGTGTGGTCTCGCGGTCACCGACAGCCGCATAGAGCTGGCCGGCAATCTCGAGCCCCGGCTGGACGCGATCGACCAGCTCCCCGGAAAAGGTGCCCGGTTGCCCCATCTCGCCGAACCGTGCCGCCGCTTCCGCGAACTCTCGCGAGAGCTCCGTCACGGCGGCGGCATCCCGGCCGGTTCTAACGAGCCACGCCGTGAGAGCCCCCGCCGCCCTCTCGTAGCGCCCCATGCGGGTATTGATGTTCCAGATCGTCCGATGACTGATGGTGAAGCTGGGCTCCGCCGAAAGGACCCTGTCGAGCTCACGAAGTGCTTCGCTGTACTGGCGCGCCTCCATGAGAATGTACGCGAGATTCTGGCGCATGATCGACGACAGTGGATCGAGTTCGGTCGCCTTCCGTGCCAGCGCGACGGCCTCGGCGTGGCGACCCTGCCACGAAGACACATGCGATCGCCAGTGGAGGGCGTGCACGTTCGTCGAATCTACGGCCAGCGCTTGTCCGATCAGATCCTCAGCGCCTTGCCAATCGTAGTGGTGGATCATCCGACCCCAACCCATGGCGGTGAGGGCATCCGGTTGCTCGGGATCGAGCGAGAGCGCCCGGGCCGCGGCGGACTCCGATTGATTGCGCACCCGCTCTACGTCCGCGGTCGGCGAGTACTCGGGCAGGACCAGATAGGCGTACGCCAACCCCGCCCAGGCGGCTGCGTAGGTCGAGTCGAGCTCGACGGCATGTCGGAAGTGGTCGATCGCTGACAGCACGTCCGGCTCCGACCTTCGATCCCACAGTTGGAGTCCGCGCAGATATTCCTCATGCGCCACGGGACTCGCCGTGGATGCCATCATGAGCTGGGCTTCCCCGATGGACCCGAGCTCAACTTCCAGCGCGTCGACCACGGCGCGGGCGATCTCCTCCTGCGCATCCAGCACGCTGGTCAGCTCCGGTCGGAAGTCCCTCGACCAGAGGGCTCGCTGACTCTCGACCTCCGTCAGTTGAGCACCGATCCTGGCCCGGTCGCCCTCGGTCCGTACGCTGCCCGATAGCACGTGCGTGACGCCGAGTTGATCCCCGATCTCCCCGATGGTGGCGTCCGAGAGCGCGAAGGAGGATTGCCGGGCCGCGACGCGCAAATCCGGAACCCTGGCCAGCGCGCCCAGGATCTCCTCCGCGAGCCCCTCACTGAACCACCGCTGGTCACCGCTCGGGCTCATATCCCGAAACGGGAGTACGGCGATCGACTTCGCCTCGACAGCCGCCCCTGGTTGGGGTGTGTCGGCAGCCGTCCCGCGTGCGGCCAGTAGCCACCAGCCGACCCCGGCGACGACTACCAGGGCTCCAGCGGCAGCCCTCCATAGACCGCGTGTGGGTGTTGCCGGTGGATCCACAGGTTTGGTTCGGACGATGCCTTCAGGCGTCGACTCGTACGCCCAGGCCAGCACGGCTACGGGTGGAAGGCCTAGCAATACGACGACGACTATGAAGGTGACCGCCGAGTCCGCGAATCCGAGCCGCGGGAGCATCAAGTCCGCCGCCTCGACCACCGCCAGCCCCGAAACCGCGTATACGACAGCAACGCGGTAGACGTTCCGGCGTCTCAGCTCGTTCAAGAAGCGGATGAATCGGTTCAAGCCGGTGGCTCCATGAGTACTCCTCCACTCCCCTCGTGGACGCGGCTTCAATCACGGTCGAAAGCGCCTCGGCGCGTTTGGGGCATTGCCTCGCCGGCAATCGCCCGTTGGGCCGGTCCTCAGGAGGCATGTCTTACAGGAAACGGCCCTATACGGCGGGAGTCATTCTAGATGGGACTGGATGTCCCGAACAAGCTGTTCGGGCAAGTGGATCTGCGACTGTGCTGCCGAGCTCGACTGTACATGCTTCTCTGGATGTTCCGGAGTGAAGCGGGGATCGCTTCGACGTGTTGGCGCGAGCCGCCCCCCCCTCCGATGACGAAAGGGGGGGCGGGGTGTCCACGCTTCATGGTATGGCGGCTACGGGAAATCTTTGCGGGCTCGAATGACGCAGTCTACCATACGGGTGCCCCCCGAAGCAGAATTACCGTAGCCGTGGTCGATCAATCCGTCTCTTCTTCCCCGACTTCCTCCGCTTGCGTAGTCACCGATCCTGTGGTTGCGTTGCCGTACACCGGTTCCTCATTCCGCAGGATGTCGATGACCTGTGCGAAGTTGGCGGCATCCATGTACGGGGTCTCCTGTCGTTTGCCTTCAAACGTGGTGAAGTAGAACTTGCCGAGACCGATCTTCGGATCCCAAAGTGCCTGGTAGCTGTCCAACTTCGTCCAACCCGCGGTGCCCTGCGCGTAGTGTGGCATTTGTAGCTTCCTTTCTTGTGCATTACTGACCCGGGGAGGTCCTGCCTGCCGTATGTTCCGCACGCCCGAGAAGGCGGGCGAACAGGCTTGGCTTGAGGCTCACCACGAAGCTGATCATCGACGTGACGCCGGCCAGACGTACGTACCTGGCCGCGTTGAGATTGGTGAACGGGTCCTCTGTCAGAATCAACAAGCCGGAGATCAGCAGCAGGTAGACAAACAACCCGCGAACGAGCCCGGAGAAGCATGGATCTATTCGGTCGCAGCCGGTCGCAGCTTTGTCGCCCTCATCCTCGGTGCAAGGCTCGTTTCTCCCGCGGTACCTCCAGTCAACGTTCGCCAAGCACCCTAGTGAGCCGAGGACGCCGGCGAGAAGCGACAACAGCAAGATGTTGGTCGGTGTATAGCAGAGCAGTACGACTATCCAGGACCACAATACAGGACCTTCGATCGGTCTCACGACGTTCCGTATGTTGTCTGCAATCTGAGTAAGCGTCGAGTCCCGTGCCGTGGCCTGAGAACCCTGATCCGCGGCAGGCGGTGGCGTTATTGCAGAGTCCTGCCCTGCTTCAGATGAGTCGGCCGCCGCAAGCAATCCTTGTGCGGCCTCCTCTACCGTTTCTGCGTCACCCATGACTCCCGTAACAGTGGCCGCCACATCGCTCGCGCTCGCCAACAGGCTTATGTGCATTCGGTACGGTAGGGTTGCCACAAGCAAACCGGCTGCGAAGAGTCCTCCCCAAACCAGCAGACAGGACCCGCCGACAAGCATTCGCCACCAGGTGAGTCCTCTCTCTCTCGGCTCGCTTACATTCCTAGAGACTGGATCTACAGCCGTTCCAGGTGTGAGGTTCGAGGACTTGTTCATCTCCATACCGTCACCCGATCCAATCGACCTCTATTTTATCCGCTGTCGAAAACGTAGCAGAATTCGGCAGTCCTCTGTTCAGCACTCAGGGGAACGCTGTCTCTATCGGTGGCTCTTCTGCGAGCCTTCGCTATTCAGCCATGGTCAGTTCCCTCGCCTTCCTATACGTGGGATCTGGGCCTGGTGGGTCCCAGCCAGGGAAATGCTCCTTCATCATCTTCACGAACAGGTCGATCTGCACATATGGGCGGTAGGGGAGCTGCTGTTTCACTCCGACCGGTAGGCCGAAGTAGACGCCGATCCACCCATATTCTCCTTGTTCGAGTTTCAGCGTCCGGTCGTACAGACAGATCGCGGGTAGGTTGGGACCGGGCCGGCATTTCCAGAACGAAAAGGCCCTGGACTCGCCGGTGGGTAGCTCGACCTGACCTGCGGCAGTGACCGTAACGGCCGAGTCCGTCGTATCCACCTTCACCCACCCATCATCGTGCACCGAGCATGCGTTCGGCTTGCACGACGCGATGAAGTCGGCAAATTCACGATCCGCCCCGTAAGAATCGTATCTCTCGCCCCCGTCATCGTATGCGATGCCGAGCAGGGCAACTCCGGTTTCATCGGGCATGGTACATCACTCCTTCCTGCAGACTGCCGAGGGGTCGATGTAAGATTCCGGCAACTGCCGGCATCTAGTTAGTGGTCACCGCCTCTTCCCTTCATCAGGTCAATCTTCCGTCTGATCGTGAGGTCGTGACATCGGCGGGGCTCCCTGCCCCAGGCCAAGGCGGCACCGGTGGTAGACCCAATGAGTGCAGGGGCGTCGGTCAGCGTATGGCGCTGCCCGTTCCTCGCTCCATGCTTTGAAGGTCCGGTCCCTGTCTACCCCACCCGGGAGGCAGCCAACGAAGCGGTGAAGGCGTACCAGGACACCTCGCCGTCGCCCAGCGCGAATGGGCTCGCCGAGGCCCTCTACCTCGGGCACGTGCTCGTTCTCCGGAAGGCGTTGGCCCACTTCTGCCCCGAATCCAAGTGTCGTCCCGGAGCCTGTCTGGTGGAGGAGCTCGTGGGGGAGACGGTTCCGATCTTCATGCGGGCCCTGGACGAGTACGATCCAACCAGGGGCGTAGATTTCCTGGGTTATGTGTCCCGTAGGCTCATATGGGGACTCCGGCAGAGAGCACGACCGCTCCGTAAGGCTCGGGCTCTTGCGTCGGCGCCACAGGCACCGGACCTGGGACGAGACGGCGAAGACCTCGAAGGGCAATTGATCGATCGCCTGCACCTGCAAGCGCTGATGGACGTTCTGAGTCCCGACGAAGCAATTCTATTGGCGAAGCGTTATGCGGAGGGATTCTCCGGACGCGAGCTGGCAGAATCCATGGGAATCTCCTACGACGCCATGCGAAAGCGGCTGCAGCGCCTTCGCGCACGGGTGCGGACCGGGGCGGAGCCGAGAACGGGCGAATGCAAGGTCACCCACCGATAACACGACCTCGCTTGGGCCACGGGGGGACTCGAACCAGGTCTGTCGAGGGCCATCAGCCCGTACGCGTAGCCGTCCCCGAGTCGGGCCCACACGAGCCGTATGGACGACGGCCAACCGAACCGCGACGCCGAGGGCGACACGAGCCTGAAGCTAGTCGTCATGGACGATGAGTCGAACCTCGGGCAGACGCTAACCGGCATGGCGAAGACGTTGCTCTCCGCCCTGCAACCGTCGGTCGAAAGGGCGCGAACCGGCATGCTCCCGTCGTCTCGGCTTCTCTCGGTACGCTCTTGAGCGGGGGTACCATTCACGCAAAGAACGGCCGCGATCACGCCTGACAACCATACACGAGCCACGACACCTCTCTCTCTCTCTCTCTCTTCGAACTCACTCCACTACTCCGCTTTCAACACGTTCATCGGGTCGGCGCGCGCCGCTCGTAGCGCGGGGATCCAGCTCGCCACCAGAGCCACCAGTGCGAAGAGCGCGATGCCCGCCACGAACGTCTTCGGATCTGCGGTACCCACGCCGTAGACCATGCTCGCCATGTAGCGCGTGAGCGCGACCGCACCGAGCGTCCCGATCAGCAAGCCGATGGCGGCAAGCCCCAGTCCCTCCCTGACCACCCGAGCGATCACCCCGCTGACCTGCGCACCGAGCGCCATGCGGATGGCGATCTCCTTCGACCGCTGAGAGACGGAGAAGCTGAGCACGCCGAAGAGTCCGACCGCGGCCAGGACCAGCGCGGTCACCGCGAAGACACCCAGTACGTACATGCTGAAGCGACGCGATCCGAGGGAATCGGACAGCACTCGCTCCATCGTCTTGACCTCGTAGATGGGCTGCGCCGGATCGACCTCCAGAACGGCGTTCCGTATGGCGGTCGTGAGGCCCGTCGCTTCGACCTCGCTTCGTACCACGAGCGTGATGAACGGCATCGGGGCCTGCGCGTACGGTCTGAATATCTCCGGCCGGGGCACTTCCTCCAGGCCGTCCTGGCGCGTGTTGCCGACGATCCCGACGATCGTGGTCCAATCGACGTTCTCATCGGTGGGATCGCCCCACGTGACTCGTTGTCCGATCGGTTCCTGGCCCCGCCAGTAGAGGTCCGCCAGGGCCTGATTGATCACCGCGACTCCGGACGCATCCGGCCCATCCCCCTGCACGAAGATCCGTCCGCGGATCAGGGGGATGCCGAGCGTGCGAAAATAGTCGGGGCTGGCGAGCTGGTACCCACCCTGCCTCTCCTCGCCAGGAGCCGCCTGACGGCCCTCGATCGAGAACGTCAGATTCCCGCTTATGCCCGCGTTGATGGGCAGACTGAGGACGCCACCCGCCGAGCGGACACCCGGAATCGCGCTCACCCTCTCCAGCACTTCCCGGTAGAATTCGCTTTGCTCGATGTCGGTGGGATACCGCGTCTCCGGTATCTCCACTCCGGCGGAAAGCGTCTGGTGTGGATCGAAACCGGGATCGACGCGGTTCAGCGCCAGGTACGTCCTGACCGTCAGCCCGGCGCCGACCAACAGCACTAGCGACACCGCGACCTCACCGACTATGAGCCCGTGGCGCAGTCGACTTCGCGCCCGGCCCGCCGTCAGTCGGGTTCCCCCGATGATCCCCGGTTCGGCCGGTGTGCCGCCGAAGGCCTGGAGCGCGGGAGCCAGCCCGAACAGCACACCCGTTCCCAGCACGATCGATAGGGCGAAAGCCAGCAGCCGGAGGTCGGCGTCCACTTCCGACACTCGAGGGATCCCCTCCGGCGCAAGAGCCAGCAAGGCGTTCGTTCCCCATACCGCGACAAGCAGTCCGACGATTCCACCCAGGAAGGCGAGCACGACGCTCTCGGTCAGCAACTGCCGGACGATCCGAACACGGCTTGCACCCAGGGCGGACCGCAAGGCCAACTCCCTCCCTCTCCCCCATGCCCGGACGAGCAGGAGGCTGGCGACGTTCGCACAGGCGATGAGAAGCAAGAATCCCACGGCGCCCAAGAGGATGTACAGAGTGGCGCTGACATCACCGACCAGGGATTCGTGCAGGGGAACGAGGAGCAATCCCTCGTCCGCATTCTCCTCCGGGTAGGCTTCGGCGAGCCTCCCGGCGATCACCGTCATCTCCGCCTGGGCCCGAGACATGTCGATGTCGCGTTTCAATCGCCCCACGGCGTCGAAGTACGAAGCTCCGCGAACCTCCCCCGGGTCGGTTCCGAAGTCGAAGGGGGGATCGGGAACACGGTACTGGGACGCCGCCCAGAACTCGGCGTTGGGAGGGAAGCCGAATCCCTGAGGCATCACGCCCACGACCGTGTACTGCTGCCCATCCACGACGACAGGCCGGCCGACGACCGTCACGTCTCCCGCATACAGCGATTGCCACAGGGAGTATCGGAGAACCACGGTGCGCTCCCCGCCAGGCGCGTCGGCTTCCTGCGAGAGCGTTCGCCCCAGAAGAGCGTCGACCCCCAGAACGGAGAAAAAGTCGGGCGTAACGACCGCACCGCGCACCATCTGGGGGGCTTCGGGGCCAGTCAGATTGAAGCGCCCCGGGATGAAGCCCGCGAGGTCCTCGAAGGACTCGCTCTCGGAACGGATGTCGAGGAAGTTGGCGCCGCTGTGATTGTCGCGAGCTTCGCCGCCTTCCCCTGAGTACAGGCGAACCAGACGGTCAGGGTTCGGAAACGGCAGCGGCCTGAGCACTATGCCGTTCACGACGGAGAATATGGCGGTCGTGGCGCCGATACCGAGCGCGAGCGTGACTATTGCCACACCCACGAACCCGGGTGCTCGTGCGAACCCGCGTACGGCGTAACGTATGTCCTGCACGATGGAGCTCATCGGTGCTCCCGAGTAGTGGGCCCTGTGTGAAGGCGGCGCCGCTACGCTACCATGGCGAGACGCGTGCCAGGCCCCTGCTGGATGCACAACTGCTTATCGTTCCACGGGTTGCGTAGATATGGACACAGTGGGCGCGCGGCGTGGGCACGCTCGGATCCGGGACTGGTTGTCCGCTTCCGAACGGTGCGACGTGCGGCAGGTCCTTACCGGCGGTCGTCGATGCTCACCAGCTCAGCGCCCCAGGGGCAGAAACGTCCCACCGTCAGGTAGTCCTCGAGCAACGAGTCCACGAGCGAGGGGCGGCCGTCGCAGACCTCGATCGCGAACTCGGCCATCTGGATCTCCTCGGCGTCGAGGTGCCACAGCCACGGCGCGTTGTGGTCGGCGATTCCGGGGCCGGCGTGTAGAACCCCGTTCGGGATGTTAGCGTTGCTGATGCCATCGCGGAGATCGAAGATCTGCTGGATCACCTCGTCGTTCGTCACCCAGACGCGGAACTGCTCGCCACTTACCTGGAACGTGGCCAGCGCGCCTCCCTGCAGCCCGTCGCCCGGCCCCGCCGGACTGTCACCGCAGCCAGCGAGCACGGCCAGCGCGAGCCATGTGAAGAATCGTGGCCGCATCGCATTCATCGTGATTCCGTGGAGGTCCCGCCATCGAGAACGGGTCTTCCGGTCTCCGTGTTTCTCCGGTCGATACTCGATCGCGCACTGTCCTCCTTCCATCCCGACAACGACTGGGGTGAGACATCTCTGACGCGTCAGGGCGAATCCGTCAGGGAAGACGTAGCAGGAGCCTGTCCGCCGTTCCGCGGCTCCGCCCCAGCAACCCATAGCTCTGAATCCCGAGCCCGACGTCCGCTCACGGTCTTCCTCGATGGGAACAGCGGCGCGCTCCGCGTGTTCCCGTCAGTGGGAATTCCGCATCACGCGAAAGCCTCAATCTTCGGGAGCGAGCGAGTGCACTCTTTCGCAGCGAAGCACTTCAGCGCACACGGGTCCATCGGAGTCGTCGCGAAGTCCGTTTTGATCACGGCCGCGCTCGTCGGCGCCGTCGGGCCCCTCGCGGGACAGCAGGAAGCGTCCGCGTCGCAGGAGCTGCGTGAGTTGTACGAGGCCGACCAGGCGGATCGGCGCTTCTCGTCTCCGCCCACCCCCGAGCAGTGGGCCGAAGTCTCGGCGCGGGACCGGGAGCGTCAAGCCAGAGTTCACGAGCTGCTTCGCTCGGACCGGTTGGCCGCTGCGGACGACTTCTACCATGCGGCGATGGTCCTGCAACATGGCGAGGGCTCCGAGGACATCCTTCTGGCCCACATCCTGGCGGCCGCTGCCGGATTCCGGGGCCATGAGAAGGCGCAGTGGCTGAGTGCCGCGGCGCTCGACCGTTACCTGCATCGCACGGAGCAGCCCCAACGACTCGGCACGCAGTACGTGCGCGTGAGGCCGGATGAGCCATACCGCCTCGACCCGGACGCTCCGTGGAGCCAGGGA
>JBDHHV010000089.1:0-40382 GCA_039589195.1 Gemmatimonadota bacterium
CGAGGAGGAAGGCGATGCCTGAGCATCGTCGACGACGAGAGACGCCGTATTCGGCCACAACCGGAGCGAGCGCAGCGAGCGGAGGTCAGCGTCAGCTAACCCCCATGCGCCCTGTGGGTTACGGCGGCGTGGGGGCATCTCCATCGTTGTCGCTCCTCCCCGATGGCTCACGACATCGCGTCGTCGCGCCGCCTTGGATCTGCCCCGACCCGCTGGCGCGGGTACCCCGCGCTCGTAACGCGACCCGCTGGAGTTCTTCGGCAGCCTGCTAAGCGATGACCCGGCTGCTGCACCTCGCCGATGTTCACCTCGACGCGCCGCTGGGCGGCTTCCGGCGCGAGGCGAACGCCCGCCGCCGCGAGCTGCTTGACGCCTTCCGCGGGCTCCCGGACGTGGTGAGCGAAGGCGCCGTCGACGCGGTGCTCATCGCCGGCGACTTGTTCGACGGCCCACAACCCTCCGAATCGACGCTACTCGCGGTACGTGAGACCGTTCGCCGCCTCGTCGAAAACGGTGTCTCGGTGTTTGCGGTGCCCGGCAACCACGACGCCCATGCTCTGAATCCGACCCTGTACCAGGAGTCGTTGGCCGGGGCGACCGTCTTCGAGGGGCCCCGCTTCGACGCGGTCACGGTTCGAATAGGCGAAACCCCGCTTCACGTGTACGGTGTCGCGTACGATGCGGCCGAAGAAGCGGATCCCCTTTCGACCTTCGAGAGAGTGGAAGGAGAAGGTCTCCACATCGCTCTGATCCACGGAGCCGTGCCCGGTGCACCGCACTGGGAAGGTGGCACCGCGCTCCGACTACCGATCGAGAGCCTCGCGGCCCTCGGAGTCGACTACATAGCACTGGGTGACTATCACCGCTTCCGTCCCCCGGCCGAGTTCGTGCTCGACGGGGAAGAGATCCCCGCCTGCTACTCCGGCTCCTTCGCTGCCGTGGATCTGAGCGAGGTGGGACCGAAGGGGTATGTGTTCGTCGATCTCGTCGAAGGTCAGGGAGCAGCCGTCGGTTTCCACTCGAGCGGAGTGCGCGAAGTCCATCGCGCCGAGCCCTTCGACGTGAGCTCCTTCGACTCCGAGGCGGCAGCCGCGGACGCGCTCGGCGATCAGGTGCCCAAATCGATCATCCCCGTAACTACGTTGATCGGCGAGCCGAGCTTCCCGCTCGATGCGGATCGAATTCGCGCGACGCTGGACGAGCGTTTCGGGTGCGCGACGGTCGCCGACCAGACGCGCTTCTTCGATTCCGGACGGGTGGAGGAACTGGCGAGCGAGAATACGATCGCCGGTCACGTAGCGCGCCTCGGGCTCGAGAGGATCGAATCGGTACCGACCGACGAGGATCGGGCCGCGGTGGAGCAGGGGCTACGGATCGCCCTTCGACTCATGGAGGTCGCATGAGCGGGGTGCGCTACGCGTTCCTCGAGCTTTCCTACGGACGTCACGCCGGCCGGGTGGAATTCGACGAGGTCGACATGCCGTATCTGATTGTTGGCTCGAACGGCACCGGTAAATCGACCATCGTCGAGGCACTCGTCCGCTCGCTGTACGGATTCCGTCGTCTCCGCCATGACGAGCGCCGAGCACACCGGCGTCGGCGACCCTGGACGGGGGGCGGGTACCGCGCGACGGTCGGGCTCGACGGGCCCGAAGGCTCGCTCACCTTCGATCGCGACTTCGACAGCGATGAAGTGGTGGTGCGACGCGTGGGGGAGGACCTGCCGCTCTTCCAGGGAGAGGCGAATCTGGCTCGCGCCGGGGAGACTAGCCGACGCTATCGCGAGGTGCTGCGCGGTCAGTTCGGGCTGGCGGACCTCGACGCGTACGAGCGTACGGGTTGCGTCCAGCAGGGCGGGCTCATCCGAACGGAGCTGAGCGAGGACCTTCTGCGGGTGGCGGCGGGTGGGCACGCCGACGTGGAGAGCGCTCAACGCCGACTTCGGGCTGAATACCGCGAGCTCACCCTCGAGCCGATCTCCGAAGGGGAGACTCGGAGGCGCAAGCAGGGAAGGCTCGAACGATTACAGGACGAAGTAGCGGATCTGGAGTCGCGCGCGCGTGACGCACACGCAGCCGAGGAGCGGCGCGCGCCTCTTGCCCGGGAGCGGGATCGGTTGAAGGGCGAGATCGCCGGCTTGCAGACAGAGATCGAAGGGCTGGAGGCCGCCTTCGAGGGCGTGTCCGAGCTCGAGACCCTGAAGACGGCGGAAGAGGCCAGCCAGGGAAGGGTGCGGCAGCTGGAGTCGACGGGACACGAACTGGATGAAGCGATGGCCCGCCTCGACCTCCTGCAAACCCGCGATCTCGCCCAGGACGAGCCGGTTTATCCGGCAGATTTCCTCGCGCGCGTCGGCGCCCTCGCGGAGGGGCTGTGGCCTCGTCGGCAGAAGCTGGACGCGACGCTCGAGACCCTTCGAGCACGGGTGGAGGATGTCGCGTCCCCGGCGCGCGAGGCCTATGTGCGCTTCCTGGCTCCGGCAGCAGCGGTCGTCGCGGGGGCGTGGTTACTCGCGCAGGCGATGACGCTGACGGGCGCCGTCCTGCTTCTCGCCGGGGTGGCATTCGGAGCTGCAGTCTGGGCGCGCCGCCACGGCGTCGCGGCGGAACGCACGCGCCTCGCGGACGAGTTGCGGCGAGCCGAGCGGGAGAGCCGGGATGTCGAAGGCCGGATCGAGGCCCTGTTGGAGGGCGTGCCCGACGGTGCCTCTCTCACGCCCGATACGTTGCCGCACCGACGGCGCGAGTTCGAGCGCCAGGCGACCGAGCGACAGCAACTGGCGGAAGCGGAGCGATCGCTCCGAGACGCCATGGACCGTGCCGCCCAATCGCTCGAGGCGGAGACCACTCGCGATTCGGAAACGGACGCGGATGAGAGGGATCGGCAAACTGCCGGTGCGGTGGCCTCGACGGGAGGGGTCACCGGTGTGGTCGAACGCGGGCGCCACCTGCTTCGGGACCTGCAGCAAGCGGTCTCGGAGGAGCGAGATGAGCGGCTCGCCCCCCTCAAGGTTCGCCTCCTCGAGGCTTCGCGGCGAAGCTTCAAGCTACCCGCGGGGGTCGAGGCGTTGGGTGGGGCCGTCCGCACGGCCCTGCAGGAGGGGCGCGCGAAACATGGTGAGCTTCAGGAAGAGCTGGCCGGTCTCGAGCGCCGCATCGCGTACGAAGGTCGCCCCGGACAAAGTGCCCTCGCCCTCGAGCGCGAGACCGCGCAGTTGCGCGAGCAACTCGACGCGGTGGACCGGAGAGCGGCAGCCTACCGGGAGGCGAGCGCGCTCATCACCGAGGCGTACGAGGCCTTCCGAAGCACCGACCAGGAACGCCTCCTCGTGTCGATCTCCCGGCACCTCGAGGAGATCTCGAACGGGGAGCTCGGTCCTCTGGAGACGACTGAGGGTCTCGAGACCGCACGCGTCCGAGCCGGTGATCGCTCACTCCCGCTGGCCTCTCCGCCTTTGAGCTACGGTCAGCTCCACATCACGTTGCTCGCCGTGCGGTTGGGGGCGGCGGATTTCCTTGCCGGGCTTGGAGTGCGGCTACCCCTACTGCTGGATGACCCGTTCGTCCACCTGGATCCGGGACGCGCGCGAGAGCTCTGGGACGTGCTGGCGAAGATCGCCGTCGAGCGGCAGGTGATCGTGGCGACCCAGGACCGTCTGCTCGTCGATCACCTCGGCATCGAGCCGCAGCTGGATCTCGATTCCTCGCTGCCGGCCCTCAGTGACGACAGAAGCGAACGAATCGCCGGGCCGGGGACGTCGAGATCGATTTCTGTCCCCGTGTCCGGAAACGGGTCGAAATCGTCCCAGCCGAGCGCCGAGCATGATCGCCTCTCCCCCGCCTCCGACACAGAAGAAGCGTCTCCGGCTGACCCGGACCTGTGGAGCTTCTTGGGCGACGATTGACCGCGAGTCGAGGGTACCCGGCGACGTCCACACGAATCCCACCCACGAGAATGGAGGAGGAGTGGTGAACGACGGCCACAGCGCGAGACTGTCTGTGCTGCCGCTCGAGGGAAACGAATCGGCGGTGCAGGAGATCTTCGAGCGCTTCCTGAAGGAGAGAGGCAACGTCCCGAACATGTTCCGGACGGTGGGCCACCTCCCGAAGCACCTGGAGACGATGATTAGCCACTTCGTTACCGTGATGCGACAGGGAAGCGTCCCCGCCCGCCTGAAGGAGATGATCTCCGTGCGCGTCTCGTGGCTCAACGGGTGCAGGTACTGACTCGCCTCCCACACGCAGCTGGCAGCTGCGTTCGACGCGACCCCCACGCAAATCCACGGCTTGATGACTGACGCTCTCGACCCGCACCTCTATAGCGAGCCGGAATTGGCGGCTCTCGAGTTCTCGGAAGCCATGACGAGGGGTTCGGGTGAGGTCGAGCGAGCGCTCCTGCAAGAGCTACGCGCGTATTTCTCCGAGGCGGAGATCGTCGAGATCACGCTCGTCGCGGGCTTGTTCGCCTACTTCAACCGAGTGAACAACGCGCTGGACGTAGAGCCGACGGCGCCCAGTCCTTTCTTGGACTAGAAGGCTGTTGAAGAAGTTTGGCGAGCCGCTTTACGTGCGCCACGGCTCCCGATCCCGGATCCAGGCGAACCGGTGAAGGCATAACCGTAGCTACGTCGGACCCAGGAAGGTGGCGATGCGGTCCCAGTTCCGCTCCGCATCCTCCTCTCCGAGCTCGATGAGCGCCGAGATGTAAGCGCTCTCGAAGAGCAGATAGCTGATGAAGTCCGCGCTCTTCGTTCCCGAGGTTCCGAGGCCCCGCACCAGGAAGCGGAGCGACCGCGGGAGGCGGACCTGGAACGAGGCCGCGAGGCGGCCGATGTCCTTCGACGGTCGCTGGATGTAGAGGTCGACGTGGCGCAGCCCCTCGGCGCGGCGCTGCTCCTCCGGGATCTGGTCGATGAGGTCGTTGATGCGCCCGATCGTCGAGGCATCCCAATCCAGCGTATCCAGGAACACGGAGTTGAGCAGCAGACCGAGGACACGGGCGGGCGGGGGATACCCGAGCACCTCCGGACGGCGGGCTTCGATCTCGCTACGGGCGTAGCGTGCGGAGATGCCCAGGATCCGGTCCGCACCGAGCTGAATCGCCGGCCCGAAGGGTGCCGCCGAGCGGAAGCTCCCATCCCCGTAGAATTGCTGCCCGATCTTGACCGCCGGGAACAGCAGAGGGATCGCCGAGGAGGCCATGATGTGCTCGATGGTGAGGCGTGCCCGAACGGTCCGATGGTGGACGCTGGCCGGCTCCAGGCGGATGGGCACGTCTCCCTGCACGAACGTGACCGTCCGTCCCGTCTGATACGACAGCGCCGAGAGCGCGACCGCCTTGAAAACGCCGTCCTCGAGGTTCTTCTCGATGCCGGTAGCGTCGATGCTGCGGCGGAGAAACTCCCGCAGCGGAGCGGTGTCGATGAGAGAGCGTCCGCGTGGCGCGAGACGGGATCCGCCCGAGGCGATCGACAACCCCCAGCGCGCCCCGGTCCTCAGGAGCGAGGGAGGATCGGTCCGGAAGACCTCCTCGGTCGTAAGCGAGAGCCACCTGCGCTTCAGGGCTTCGGTGGCCTCGCCGAAGGTGCCTCGATAAGCCGCGATGAAACCGAGGTTGATTCCCCCCGCGGAGACTCCGGTCAGAAGCGGCGTCTCCAGATCGGGCCGTCGCTTGCCGATCCCGCTCAAGACGCCGGTTTGATAGGCAGCGCGGGCACCTCCCCCCGAGAGCACCAACCCGAGGCCCAAGCCCCCCTGATCTTCCGGGGCCGAAGCGCCGCTCACTGCTTCAAAGAATCGTGGGCCACGCCTGTTCAGCCGGGGCGCGCGGGGGCGCCGGCGCCCGATGAAGTCAGCAGGCTAGCGTGCCACGAGTCGGCAGCGGGTCGCTCGAAAAAGCCGGATCGCCACCCGCCCAGTCGATCGAGGGTGAGGTCGAACACCCTGGTCTGAGTGTCGACCCGTCCTCCTTCGCCCAGCCGTCTGAACTCCCCCCGATCACAGGAAACGATGGTCCCCGATGCGTCCCGGTACCACACGAGCCGACCGTCGAGCAGCCTGACGCCGAGGGTGCGCTCGAGGTCTTCGAGCTGGTGGATCAACGTGTCGATCGAGCAACCCGATGCCGCGACCCGGCTCTCGTCCACTGCCACGAGCACGAAACGATCTTCCAGGAACGTGAACGCCGCCGTCAGCTCGGCGCTGTGGGCTGTCCAACGCCCGATGAACCGGTTCAGGGTCTCCATCAGGCGATCTGCCTCATCCTGTGCCAGGGCCCGATCGGATCCGAACAGCCATAGCCGGGCCTCGGGAGGAAGCTTCTCGAGATCGGAGGGAACCATCGTCGTTCGCGCTCCGGCCCTACTCGTACCGGAGCGCGACGATCGGGTCGAGCCTGGCCGCGCGGCGCGCGGGCCACAGCCCGAAGAAGACGCCGACCACGCCCGCGAAGATGACCGCGAGCCCGACCGCTTGGGGCGCGATCGCCGTGTTCCAGTTGGCCATGTTGGCCAGCGCGCTCGAAGCGGCGAAGCCGAACCCGATGCCGAGGATCCCACCCACCAGGCACAGCGTGGTCGCCTCGAGCAGGAACTGAAGCAGGACCGCGCGTCGCGTCGCGCCGAGCGCCTTCCGAACGCCGATCTCACGTGTGCGCTCCGTGACCGACACGAGCATGATGTTCATGATGCCGATGCCACCCACGAGGAGGCTCACGGCGGCGATGCTGGCGAGCAAGGCGGTGAAGGTCTGCGTGGTCTCCTGCTGCGTCTCGAGGAACTGCGCACTGTCGGAGATCCAGAAGTCGTTGGCCTTCCCGAGCGGGAGCCGGTGCTCGCGTCTGAGCACTTCCTCGATCTGCACCATCGCCGGTGTCATTGCGGCGCGACTCGCCACGACGACCTTGATCGACCCCAGCCGATCGGTGCCCAACAGGCGGAACTGCGCTGTCTCGATCGGCACGTAGATTTGCTCGTCCTCGTTGAACCAGCCGCCCCCACCTTTGGCCTTCAGGGCACCCACGACCTCGAACGTGATGTTTCGGATCGAGATCGTCCTCCCGACGATCTCCGCGGCGGTGGTACCGAGGTTGGTGAGTGCGCCCCCGCCGAGGACGGCGACGCGTCTGCGGCCTTCGTTCTCCGCCTCGTTGAAGAAGCGGCCGAGATCGATCTCGTAATTGTTGACCTCGGCGTAGTTCGGGGTCGTCCCCATGATCCGGATGTTCGCGTTGCTACGTCCGAACTGCACCTGGAGCGTGCCTCGCATCTCGGGCGCCATCGCGATCACAGCCGGTGCGCCGCGCTCGACCGCCACCGCATCCTCCACCCTCAGACGAGCATCTCCGCCGCGGACGCCGCGGAACATCCCCTGACCCGGCCGGATCGTGAGGACGTTCGTACCGAGGCTGGCGATCTGCTCCTCGACCGCGCGCTGCGCGCCCTCGCCCAGCGCCACCATCGTGATCACGGCTCCCACCCCGATCACGATGCCCAGCATGGTGAGGATCGAGCGCATCTTGTTCGCCCGGATGGCGTCCATCGCCACCCGCAAGATCTCGAAGAAGATCATCCTCGCTCCTCACAAGCACGCGTCCGCATCGTCGTCACCGCCTCCACCACCGTCAGAATCTCACCCGCTCGCCGGGTCAGTTGCCGTTGCGACTGATCCCGGGCACGCTGCTCCGGCTCCGGATCCGCTCCAGCAGATCCTGCTGCTGGACGAGCGACAGGGGAACCGTAATCACCTGGTCACCCTCCTCCAGACCTACAAGGATCTGAGTGTGGTCGAAATCGCCCAAGCCGATCATGATCGGCTTGAGGCTAAGAGCGCCCCGCTCGTCGGCCACGAAGACGAAGGCCGGCTTCGGGCGAGCGGGATCCCCGCGATCCGCCTGTGCCAGCTGTTCGCGCTGCTGCCGGAACCTCTGAAAAGCCTTCTGCCGGTCCGCCTCGGACAGGCTAGTGAACCACCGGCGGCGCTCATCCTGCGACATCGTCGCGAGCCTCGAGACGGGAACGCCGCCGATCGTCTCTTCCGATGCCTCGGCCTCGCCGGCGCTCTCGAGGGTCTGTTCCGCCTCCCCGTTCCCGCCCGGTCCCCGGGGCCTGCCGTTCCCGCGCTGCTGCATCCCACGTTGCAGCTCCTGCACGTCGGCATCGATCCCGAGGGCGTCCGCGAGCTGCGTGGCCTCCTGTGGTGTCTTTACGGCACCGTTCGGCAAGGCGAGCACGTCGGTCTCGCGCCCGATGACGACCTCGACGTCCGCGTTCATCCCGGGCCGGATCTTGAGAACGGTGCCGCGAAACGTCTGATCCGGATACGCCTCCACCGTGATCTCGGCCCCGAGACCGGACTCGAGCCGCCCGATGTCGGTTTCGTCCACCAGCGTTCGGACCTGGACCTCGTTCAGATCGGCCATCCGCATGAGAATGGTTCCGCCGGTCAGGTCGCGGGTGCCTGTGATGACCTGACCCTGCTCCACGGTCCGCTCGACGACGGTTCCCGAGATCGGGGCCCGCAGGGTGACGTCGTTCAGCCGGTCCTCGGCCAGTTCGAGGTTGGTCTGCGCGCGGACCAGCACCGCCTTGGCGTTGGCCTGCTCGAGGATCGCGCCCTCGAGCTCCTCGTCGGTCACGATGTCGGAATCGTGCAGCGTCCGAATCCGCTCGAGCTGACGTGCGGCTACCTCGAAACGCGCCTCGGCGACCTCCAAATCAGCGCTCGCCTGTTCGAACGCGTTCCGCACGTCGCGAGGATCGATACGCACGAGGAGCGTCCCTCGCTCGACGAAATCACCGAGCTCGACGGGGAGCTCGAGGATCTCGCCCCCCGCCTGGGACTTGACCTCGATGATGCGGATCGGCTCGATCGTGCCGGTCGCTTCGACGCTCGAGACGATCGTTTGTCGCTCGACCGTCGCTGTCGTGAGGGCCGATACGGCCTCGTTCGCCTCCCCCGACTGGCACCCGGCGGTGGCCACCGCCATGAGGGCAATGAGGCTAATCCGTGCACGGGGGTCGTTGCTTCGATTCACTCTGATATCCATCGCCTTGTCGTGTATCGCGGCCCGAGCCGCGGGGTCATCGCGGTCGACCTCGGAAAAGATCTCCTGTCCCGCCTGCGCGCGTCCGGAATGTACCCGAGCCACCCGACGTCGGTCCGGCGCGAAGCGAATAATGCATCGGGTCCCGCGTCGGCGCACAGGTAAGACACATGCGGAGGGGTCGGCGTTGAACGCCCGGGACCGCGGCGCGAGCGATTCCTGCAGGTTGCTGAAGAGCCCGCGTGCGTCGCGCCGGCCAGGGGTTCTTCAGCAGCCTCCTACTACTGGGTCAGGCTCTGCCCGAGCAGCGACTCCAGTTGAGCGACCGCCAGCTGATAGTCGAACCGGCGCGACACCAGATCGACCTCGGCCTGCGAGAGCGTGATCTGCGCCAGCTGCAGATCGAGGATCGTGGACAGCCCGAGCCGATAGCGCTCCTGCTCGACCCTCAGGCTTTCCTGGCTGAGCTCCACGCTCTGCGCGGCGAGGTCGATCCCCGCCAGAGCGGATTGCGAGGTACTGTATGCCTCATCGAGGTCCGCGCTCAAGGCCAGCTGCGCGGAGCGCTCCGACGCCCGCGCGAGATCCGCTTGTGCGCGGGCCCGGTACACCTGCGTCTCGCGCTGGAAGCCGTTGAACAGGGGATAGCTGCCCGAGAGCGACAGCGACCAGCTTCGGTTGGAGGGAGGAAACTCCTCGTTCCGCCACGCATACCCGCCGCTGAAGTTGAGGTTCGGGAAATACGAGGATCGTGCGCTGCTCACGCCCGCCTCGGCCGCATCGAGCGCGGCCTTCGCTGTCGCCAGGGAAGGCGCGCTCACGCCGGCCATCTCCATCAACTGCTCGCGACCATACGAGAGGGGAGTGGCCTCCAGCGTCGCCTCCTCGACCGGGCCGACCCGCTGATCGGATCCCACGACCTCGGTGAGCCGGAACGTCGTCGTCCGCGCGCCGTTCTCGGCGTTCAACAACGCGAGCCGCGCGTTGTTCAGATCCACCTGAGAACGAAGCAAGTCGGATCGCGTCGCACGACCCAGCTGAAGCTGCTGTTCGACGAAGTTGAGCTGGTCCTCCTGCCGCTGCACGCGCCCTTGCTCGACCGCGACCAGGTCGCGCGCCGCTACGGCATTGAAATACGCCTGCTTAACGAACCGAATCGTCTCGAATTCGCTCTGCCGATAACGCGCGTTTTGCTCGACGACGCCGAGGCGGGCCGCCTTCAGGTCCGAGAAACGCCGCATGCCGTCGAAGAGATTGTAGCTGGCGCCGAGCTGCGCCGAGTAACTCGTGCTCACGATCCCCTGACCCGTCGGATCGAGCCGCCCGGTCGAGGAGTTCGAGTACCCGTAGCTCAAGCTGAGGTTGGGGAGAAAACCACCCCAGGCACTCAGACGAGAGTGCTCGGCATTCTCGATGTTGGTGCGGGCCTGATCGAGGTTCGGGTTCCGGCGCAGGGCCATCTCGATCGCCTGATCGAGTGTGAGAGATCGGAAGCTGTCCTGCCCGGCGAGGCCCGTCGGCAACGCCGCGAGCACCGCGGCGGCCGCCACGGTGATGGCTCGAACGAGACGTACGCCCAGGAATTGGCTCGGTGTGTGCAGTTGCTGGTCACTACCCGTCGCTGGCTCCACTCTCGCCCCTCGGTCTATCGTCATTTCCGGTCTGTTTCTCGTCACCATCGGTGCCGCGACCGTCCCCGTTGCGGCGCCCGGTGCGGTCCCTACGCTCCTCGAGAAGTGTTCGGTATTGCGTGACCTGCTCGTCCGTGAGCACGCTCTCGATCTGCGTCCGAACCGAATCGATGAGAGACCGATAGCGAGGTCTCCACTCCCCCCACAGGCCCCTCATCGAGGTCCGATACTGATCGAGGATCCCCTCGATCCGGGTTCGCTGCGGGCTCGTAAGACCGAGCTCATCGGCAAACCGCTCGATCGTCGTCTGTCGGTCTCGGCGCCCCTCTTCGCGCTCCGAAGGTTGGGTGGCCTCGGCTGCCGTGTCCCTCCCCGGCAGGAGATCGAGACGCTCGGCGGCCACCCCCGCCGCCGTACCGGCGACGAAAGTGAGTCCGAGTAGCAGCATGGCCCGTCTCTTCGATCCGTCCATACGATCCAAACCTCACTCGCGTTTCAGTACATGTGAACAGCACGCGCCGTTTACGCGCCCTCGCCCCAGCGGGTCTCAGTCGCGCTCCATGGCGGCAGCCAGAATCTCTTCCATGCTGGGTTCCAAGGTGCTGGTGAGCATCGCGGGCGGCCCATCGGCCAGGGGCTGGAGAACCGGGTCGATCTCGAGAGGCGTGATCCGGGCCTCTAGCTCCGGGCGCGCGGCTCGATACGCGAGCCCCGCGAAAAGGATGGCAGCAGCGGCCGCCACCGGAGCGAGCACGGACGCCCAGCGAGCCACGACGTCCTCCACCGACCATTCCCGCGCACGCAGGATGGGTGATGCCGTGGACAGTACCGCATTCCGAAGTCGCCTGCGGCTAATTTCATCCGGCCGCAGCGGCTCGAGCCAGGCCGGCCACGCCGTCTGGGGACTCTTATTCCGCTTGCGATTCATGCTCGACTCCAAGCTTCTCTAGCGCCTTGCGGAGCGCTCTGCGCCCATGGTGCAGATTGGCCCGCGAAGTGCCGATCGCGATACCGAGGATCTCCGCGATCTCGCCGTGGTCGTATCCTTCCAGGTCATAAAGTATGACCGCCATTCGCTGTCGCTCCGGCAGCTCCGAAAGCGCCGCCAATACCCGCTCTCTCGCCTCGGTCCGCTCCAGCTCGCGGTGCGGGTCGTCGCCACCGCTGGCCGCCTCGGACAGCTCGCTGTGCGTCCGAAGCGCCTCGCGACGGCGCAGGTTCAAGCATGTGCTCCTCAGCACTCGATAGAACCAGGGCCCGAAACGGCTTCCGGGTCTCAGGTGGTCGATCCGCTCGAGCGCCCGGATGAACGCCGCCTGAACGGCGTCCTCCGCGTCCTGCTCGTGTCGCAGGATCGAGACCGAGACCGCGAACGCGGGGTCGAGGTATCGCTCGACCAGCGTCTCGAACGCCCTCGAATCTCCCGCCTGCACGGCGACCACGAGCCCGGGCTCATCCGCCCCGCGCGGGTGCTCCCCCCTTCCCGTCGAGGCGTTCTCCGAAGTCGAACCCCTATCCGACATTGCGGCTAGTTCCGCCGTCGGAGACATTGGCTCCACGCAACCAAGTAACACGCCCTCCGTGTCGGGCGTTGCACGGTTTTTAACATCTTCCGCCGTTGCGTAGTCCTAGCATTCGAGTCCATGCCGGAGCTGCTCCGGCCACAGTTCTCCGCGGGCGCGCAACCAGAAGAAGATGACTCATATCGGTCCCGATGGTAGACGACTGCGCGGCTGTCGAACAAGCTCGTCGCGGCGACGAGCGCGCCTGGAGGCATCTATACGAGATGCACTCGGACCTGATCTTCCGCCTGGTGCTGCGGAAGATCGGAGACCGCGAGGCGGCTCTCGATATCGTCCAGGAGACGTATGTGAAGGCGTCACGCGCGCTCGGCGGGTATCGAGGGGACGCGAGCTTCCGCAGCTGGTTGGCGAGCATCGCGATAAACGAAGCGCGCACCTGGATCCGCCGGAAGTCTCGCAAGAGGGAGGTGTCGATCGACTCGATAGCCGAGCCGGTGGGGGGTGGACCCTCGCCGGATCAGGCCGTGGCCCGGGCGGACCTGGCGGAGAGGGCTCTCGAGTTCATCCGAACGCTGCCCGAGCAACAGCGCGATGCCGTCTTGCTCCGCACGACCGAGGGCTTGCCGTACCGCGACATCGCGGAGTCGCTCGGGACCAGCGAGGGATCGGTGCGGGTGAGTTATCATCACGGGATGGCGAAGTTGCGGGAGCACATGGCGGCCCTGCTGGGACACGAAACCGATCCGGATGGGTAGGATCGGCAGTATGCGGATGAGGAGACGAGATCGACTACCGACACGATCTCGACGGACGGAGCGATGAGCGAGATCAGCCTGCACAACGATCATCCGACGGACACGCTGCCCGACTTCGCACGCGGTCGGGCGGACAACCCGGAGGCTATCGAACGACACCTCGCCGGGTGTGAGACCTGTCGCATCGAGCTCGAGATCCTTCGAGCCCTCGTGGACCCGCCAGGCGCGGAAATGACTGCGGCGGAGCGGGAATACGCCTATCAGAGGTTCGCTCAGCGACGCCGAGACACCCGGGGCTGGCTCGCCGCGACCTGGAAGATCGCGGCGGCGATCGCGCTTCTCCTGACCGGCGTCGGCGTGTGGCAGATCTTCAAGACCGGGGGCGAGGCCCTGGATTGGAATCCACAGCTGGTGCTGGACGCGTGGGAGGAAGACCTGGCGGATCTCCAGCCCGGGATCGGAGAGGTCCAGCTCGCGCTGGGCTTCGCGAGTCTGGAGGGCGATCAGTTCGGAGTGCCGTGGGAGGAGATGGAGGGGATCGATCCGATCGATCTCGCAGCCCCGTGGGAGGAGGACGGATGAATCGGCGCCGCACTGCCCTCGGATCGCTTGTGCTGCTCCTCGGGCTCGGGTTGGGCGCGCCCGGGAATCTGGAGGCTCAGCAGCGACAGCAACGGGTGACGCCGGGGCGGGACGCTCCCGCGGTGAATCCGGCCCAAGCCGAGATCCTGATGGAGCGTTTCGCGCAACGAGTCGCCGAGGCACTGCGTCTCGATGGCGGACAGGCTCGTCGGCTGCAGCGCGAGCTACAGACCTCGCGGCGTGAGCGGGCGCGGATCACGACCCACACGCGGGAGGTCAGGCGAGAGCTGAATCAACTGATCCAGCAGGCACCGGGGGACGAGACCCAGATCGGACGGTTGCTGGATGAGCTGGTGGATCTGCAGGGGCAGGCGGCCATGATCGCGGTCGACGAGCAACGGCGGCTCTCCGCGTTCCTCTCTCCGCTTCAAAGGGCGCGCTATCTATACCTCAGACAACGACTTGTCCGGCAGGCTATCGACAGGCAAGGCGCACGGACGGATGTCCCCCCGCGTGACGATCCGCAGCTGGACTTCTTCTAGACCGAAGCGGGCTCCGCCGGAACGGCCTCCGCCCGCGCTTCGGCGCGCGCCTTGATCACCTCCAGGATGCTCTCCTGAATGCCTCGGCCCGTGGCGCACCGAGCCGCTCTTCGACCGGTCCGAGCGCGAACGGTAGGAGCAGCACGACCGCTGCCCCCGCGGTTTTCGCGGTACTGTTCGCGAGGGAGGCTGCGAGCAGTCCTCCCACGCTGGACGAATCGAGGACGGCGGGGGCCGCCATCACGAGGCAAATGCTCCCCTCCCAGCCCACGAGTCCCGCCGTGGCGAGAAGGAAGAAAGACGTGAGCCATGGCAGGAAGATTCGAGTCGGCCAACTGGCCGATTCCAGAGGGGCCACGGTCAGATGGCCGACGGCCAACGGAACGACGAAGATGAGCCCGTACGTCATGAGCGAGAATGGAACCATGAACCAGGTAGACAGGACCGCCAGTCGTGCGAAGATGCCGTACAGGAAACCGGCACCGATCCCCACGGATATCGCTGCCCGCTGTTTGCGCAGGGTTCCCCTCCTTACCCCTTCACGCGCGCTCCTTGGCCGGGCTCCGGCCCGCGACATGTGCGCCGCAGCCGAACCGATGCCAGCGGACGCCTTGTTCCTGGACGGGGGGCATAGCATCTTCGCGGCGTGCTTGACGAGACGCATTTCACGACCGGAACGGCGGACCTCCCCGAGGGAGAGCTCGGACTAGCGGCCCGCACGCTCATTCAGGAGCGCCTCCGAGGCTTGGGCAAAGCCATCGGGCGTACGCTGGCTGCAGTCGACCTCGTGCTGCGCCCCGCGACCCCTGAGGTGAGACGACACCTGTTCGAAGAGTCGTGCGAGCTGTATTGGAACGAGCTGAGTTGGGAGGAGATCACCGACGAAGAGCTGGTAGGCGACGGCGAGTTGACCGAAATGGTCTTCCCCGGCTTGCTGGCCCTCATCGATGCACTGCTTCCGCGCGCTCCGAACGGTGAGCCCGATCGCGATCGGGAGCACCGGGATGTGGCGCACGACTTCCTTCTGTGGCTGGCGGCCAAGCTCGTGGAGCTACGAGGGACTCGGTCCGAGGATGAGGAGGACCGGGAGCGTGTCCGACGCCAGACGGCCGTGACCGACGAGCTCATCGATCTGATAACGTTTCGTCTCTGTTCGCTCACGAACGACGAGATCGCGACCTACCAGAGCCGCTGACGCCGCGCTCGCTCGCGGTCCGCCGAACTCACCATAGAGAAGACACATTGAACACCATCGTTTGCATTAAACGAGTGCCCGATTCGGCCACCCGGGTCCGAGTCGGGCCGGGCGGCACGGGTCTGGATCCGTCCGGGGTGAAGTTCGTGCTGAACCCGTACGATGAGTGCGCGCTCGAGGAGGCCATCCAGCTGACGGAGGCGGCGGAGGGCACCCTGACCGCGATCACGCTCGGTCCCGCCGAGGCTGCCGAGACGCTTCGCACCGCGTTGGCCATGGGGGCGGATGAAGCCGTGCTCCTCAAGAGTGAAGGCTCGCACGACGGACTCTCCGTGGCGCGCGCGCTGGCGGACGAGATACGCGGTCGCGAGTTCGATCTTGTGCTGTTCGGAAAGCAGGCGATCGATGACGACAACATGCAGGTGCCACAGATGGTGGCCGAGTTGCTGGAATTGCCCTGCGTCACGGTCGTCGTGGATCTCGAGGTGGACGGTCGAACCGCCGCCGTGACCCGCGAGGTCGAGGGTGGGCACGAAATCGTGGAGTTCGAGCTGCCCGGAGTGATCGCCGCCCAGAAGGGTCTGAACGAGCCGCGCTATCCGAGCCTCAAGGGGATCATGGCGGCGAAGAAGAAGCCGCTCGAAGAGAAGGAGGTCTCGCTGCGGGCCCCCAAGCTCGAGCTCGTTTCTCTCGAGGAGCCACCCCCACCGGCGGCGGGCCAGATCGTGGGCGAAGGCCCGGACGCCGTAGCGGAGCTGGTACGCCTGCTCCGCGAGGAAGCGAAGGTGCTCTGATGGCCGATATTCTGGCCTATGCGGAGACCCGCGACGGGAAGCTGGGAAAAGCGGCTCGCGAGGCCGTTTCGACGGCACGCCGAATGGCGGACGAATTGGGCGGAGAGGCCCACGCCGTGGCGCTCGGCGGACCGGGCATCGCGGAAGCGGCGGCCGAGCTGGCCGACTTCGGCGCCGACAACATCTTCGTCGGAGAGTCAGGACATCATCAGAACTACGCCCCCGACGCGGCGGTCGGGGCGATCGCCGGGTTGCAGGGAGCCAACGGGTACGGCGCGATCGTGTTCGCGGCCAGCGCGCAGGGGAAGGACCTGGCGCCCCGTGTGGCGGCGCGACTCGATTGCGGACTCGCGACCGAAATCATCGCTTGGGAGGTCCGGGACGGGCAGATCGTCGTGCAGCGGCCCATGTACGCGGGCAAGGCGCTCGCGACCCTTCGCTTCCCCGAATCCCCGGCCCTCATCAGCCTCCGGCCGAACGTATTCGCGCCCGAGAGGCGGGGGGGTCGCGGAGAGATGCGACATCTGGATGTCCCGGACGGGCCCGGCCGCATACTCGTGCGCGGTATCGAGCACGGCGAGCAAGAAGCGCTCGATGTGTCCGAGGCGGCGGTCATCGTGTCGGGCGGAAGAGGGATGCAGGATCCGTCGAACTGGACCCTCCTCGAGGATCTCGTCGGCGCTCTCGGTGCGGAGGCTGCGCTGGGGGCCAGCCGTGCCGTGGTGGATGCGGGTTGGCGCCCGCATTCGGAACAAGTCGGACAGACGGGGAAGACCGTCTCTCCCAATCTCTATTTCGCAGTCGGAATCAGCGGGGCCATCCAGCACCTGGCCGGGATGCGAACCGCGAAGGTGATCGTCGCCGTGAACAAGGATCCCGAAGCGCCTATCTTCAACGT
The DNA here is from genome assembly GCA_039589195.1 of Gemmatimonadota bacterium. Taxonomy (GTDB): domain Bacteria; phylum Gemmatimonadota; class Gemmatimonadetes; order Palauibacterales; family Palauibacteraceae; genus JBDHAC01. The sequence goes on from JBDHHV010000089.1 coordinate 16,963, forward strand.
CGCCGATTACGGGCTCGTGGGGGATCTGTTCGAGGTGCTGCCCCGGCTGAGCGAGGAGATCCAGCGCGCTCGACAAGACGCCTAGGAGGCTGCTGAACCGGGTCTGCATGTGAGCCTGCACGAAGTCCACACCCCGCTGGATCAATGGGCGCGCGCGAGCCACCGCGCCGCGATCGCAACCCTGATACGTGTTCGCCGCTCCGCCCCCCGCCCCCCAGGCGCTCGGTTCGCCATCTCCGAGGCCGGCGATCTCGCCGGCTCCGTATCGAGCGGGTGCGTCGAGGGCGACCTGCACGAGCACCTGCGGCGGATCCTGGACGGTGCGCCACCCGCACTGGTGGAATACGGGATCTCGGACGAGATGGCCGCCGACGTGGGGCTGTCCTGCGGGGGCGAGATCGAGGTCCTCCTCGAGGTCCATGATCCCCACGACCCGGCGTGGCGGGCCGCCAGCGAAGCCGTGGTCTCCGGTGAGCCCGCCGTGCTGATCACCGGCGTCTCGGAGCCGATCCGTTCGCGGCGTCTCCTGATCCGTCCCGGTGGGGAGCGCGAGGGGAGTCTCGGGTCGCACGAGCTCGATGTGGCAGCGACTGACGCCGTGCGGCCCCTGTTCGATCGTGGTGGGGCAAGGCTGCTGGAGTTGGATGCGGCGCTGCTCGAGGCGGATTCGACCGAGAAGGGCCCCGCTCCGTCGCTCGAGTGCTTCGCGGAGGCGTTCCTGCCACCTCCTCGGCTGGCGATCGTCGGGGCGACGCCTATCGCGCAGGAGCTGTGTCACCTCGCGTCGCAGCTCGGATATCGGGTCTCGATCGTCGACCCACGGGAGGCGTTCGTGCAGGTGGCCCGGTTTCCCGACGCCGAGCATGTAATTCCTGAATGGCCTGAGGAGGGGTTGGAGGAGGCGGGGCTGGACCGGTACCTGAGCGTCGTCGTTCTGACCCACGACGAAAAGCTCGACATCCCCGCTCTTGCCGCCGCACTGAAGGCCGGCTCGCTCTACGTCGGGTTACTCGGCGGACGTCGAACCCAGCGACTCAGACGCGATGCGCTCGCCGATCTCGGCTTCGCTCCGGAGGATGTCGAGCGCATCCGCGGTCCAGTCGGTCTGGACATTGGTGCCGACACCCCGGCCGAGATCGCGGTCTCCATCCTCGCCCAGATGATCGCGGTTCGCCACGGCGTCTAGAAGGCTGTTGAAGAAGTACGGCGGGCCGCGCGCGGACCCGCTCGGGCGGGTACCCCTCTCGCGTGGTTCAGGCAAGGAACGAGGACGAGTCGTAGCAGCGCTACGGCGAGGAGGAGAGACGATGGATCAACCGCGCGACCCCCCTGCGCCCTTCAGCGGGGCTGATTTGGTCATGTGTGCCGGCGGGTTACGGCGGCACGGCCCTATCTCCATCGTTGAACCGGCTCGACGTAGCTACGGCTATGCCTTCGCCGGTTCGCCTGGGATCTGGGGCCGTGGCGTCCGTAACGCGGTCCACCGTACTTCTTCAGCAGCCTTCTGATGCGACCCCCGCGAGTTGCAGCGCTGTTGCTCGCGGCAGGCGAGTCCTCACGGATGGCGGGCGAGCACAAGCTCCTCAGACCGATTGGCGGACAGGCGCTTATCCGACTCCCGATTCACGCGGCCCAGGATGCGGGGTTGGATCCGATCCTGGTTGTGGTGGGGCACCGTTCCGGCGAAATGAGGGAGACACTACGGGATCTCCCCGTGCGCGTCCTCGAGAACCCGGACTACCGGACGGGCCTCGCGTCGTCGCTCCAGGTAGGTCTGAGGGCCCTGCGCGACGACTCGAGCGTAGGTGCGGTCGTGGTGCTGCTCGCCGATGAGCCCGGGATGTCCTCGCGGAGTATCTCGTGCATAGTGCAGGAATGGCGGGATTCGGGCGTCGAAACCGTCCGCGCGCAGTACCGTGACCGCCCGGGCCACCCGGTACTGATCGCGCGGGCTGTCCTCGACGGTTTCGAGGAAGTGAGAGGGGATCGAGGGCTTCAGGATCGGCTCTTCGGCCCGGGGCGCCCGGCGGTCCAGGTCCATCTGGACGAGGATGCTCCCATCGATGTGGATACGGAGGAGGCTTATCTCGCCGCTGTGGCACGACTTGAGCAGTGATGTGGTCGATCGCGAAGCTCCGGACCGTGGCCGTGAGTCCGCGAATATCGACGACTTCATATCCCCGAAGGCGGAGGTTGAATGGTTCGCCGTCGCTGGTTGGCGCTTGCAGTGCTGCTCGTCTGGGGTGGGACGCTGGGTTGGCACGTCAAGCGACTCTACTTTCGACCCCTGGCCGCTCTCTTGGCCGAAGCCGCACGCACCATCCCCCCGGGAGTCGCATATTATGCCGTCTTTCAGGGAGATCGCCGCGTCGGTTGGGCACAGACAGAAGTAGATACCCTGCCAGCAGCCAGTGGTTTTCTGCTCCGCGACCGCCTCGAGATCCGTGAAGCGCTGACCCCGGGCACCGATCCGCTCAGCATGACGGTCGAGGCGCGCTTAGGCCCGATGCTGGGCCTGCAGACTTTCCGAGTCGAGACCGCCGGTATCCCCGGGATACGCCAGGTGGAAGGTGAGGTCCGGGGTGACTCGGTCCTCGATCTCAGGATCACGGGCGACCAGGCAGCACGCGAGACAAGCCTGCCTCTCGATGAGCCGATGGTCCTCGCCGCCGCATGGCCGCTCAGCATGGCCGCTCAGCGGGACCTGAAGCCCGGGGATCAACTACGGCTGAACATGTTCGACCCACTCGCCTCCGCCACGAGACTCGTGGACCTCACGGTGCTGGCTCAGGAGCAGAAGACCTTCCCGGACAGCGTGACGGCGGTAGACGGCCTCTGGGTATCGGCGCGTGAGGACACCGTGACCGCGTGGTGGATCGAGCAAGACGTGTCGGGCATCCGGCTTCGATCCTGGGTGGATGAGGACGGACGCTTGCTGATCGCCGAAGCACCCGGTGGGCTACGGCTCGAGCGGACGGCGTTCGAGTTCGCGTTCTTCGGTGACAGCGTGCCCGCCCAGCTCCCTGGACGCCTCGGACGAGGACCGACGCAATGATTCAACTCGAGCAACTCACGAAGCGGTACGGGTCATTCACCGCCGTCGACGGGATCGACCTGGAGGTGCTCCCCGGCAGCCTGTACGGCCTCCTGGGCCCGAACGGGGCCGGGAAGACCACCACGCTACGCATGATCGCCGGGATCCTGCAGCCCGACGCCGGCCGCGTCTTGATCGAGGGGTTCGACGTGGTGGAGGAGCCCTACCGAGCGAAGCAGCGGTTAGGGTTCATTCCGGATCGCCCGTTCGTGTACGAGAAACTGACCGGCGCCGAGCTTCTCAGGTTCGTCGCCGGGCTGTACGGGCAGCAGGGCGAGGAGGTCGAGGAGCGCATCCGCGAGCTACTCCGCTTATGGGACCTCGAGCGGTGGACGGACGAGCTCGTCGAGGCCTACAGCCACGGGATGAGACAGAAGCTGATCATCTCCGCCGCCCTGGTGCACCGTCCCTCCGTGCTCGTAATCGACGAGCCGATGGTCGGTCTGGACCCCCGCGCCGCTCGCTTGTTGAAAGACCTCCTGCGGGCGTTCGCAACCAACGGAGGCACGGCCCTGGTATCGACCCACACGCTCGAGTTCGCACAGGTGCTGTGTGACCGGATGGCCGTAATCCAAACCGGGCGAATCGTGGCGGAGGGCACGATGGACGAGCTCCGCGCACAAGCCGAATCCGAGGGCAGCGGCCTGGAAGAGATCTTCCTGCGACTCACGGGCGGCGCGTCGGAGCGCGAGCTGCTGGCCGTTCTCGCCGGCTGAGTGTCGATCTTCGTGGCCTCTCACACGTTTCCCGACTCGGGACCGGTCGCTCCGCTGCGAGTCATCCTGCGCCTCCTGAAGCCGAAGACGCTGGGCGCGCTCGGACGGAGCTCCCGGGGGCGCGCTGTCGGAGGCCGGATTCCCGCTGTCGTGTTAGCGGCGGCGGCGGCGTTCGTCTTCCTTTACATGGTGAGCTCGCGTCTGCTGCACACGCTCCGAGACGTCCCGGAGGTCGGTCCCCTGTTGGCGTCGAAGCTGCTCGGCCTGGCGCTGCTGTTGTTTCTCGGGATCCTGCTTCTTTCGAACCTGATCGCGGCTCTGTCCTCGTATTTCCTCGCGAAGGACCTCGGCGCGATCATGGGAGCGCCAGTGGATTGGTTGGGTCTCTACGGGGCCCGATTGACCGAGACGCTCGTGAGCTCCTCGTGGATGGTGCTCATGATGCTGGTTCCGGTCTTGGCCGCGTACCAGACGGTGTACGGTGGTGGCCTACTCTTCTACGTGCTCGCGATAGGTACGATCGTCCCGTACCTCGTGATTCCGGCCGCCCTGGGGAGCGCCCTCACGTTGTTGCTGGTCAGGGCGTTCCCGGCACGCCGCACACGGGACATCCTCGGCCTCGTGTCCGTGGTGGCCGGCGCGCTCCTCGTCGTCGGATTACGCATCCTGCGTCCCGAGCGGCTGGTCAACCCGGAGGGGTTCCGGAATCTCGTGGATTTCCTGGAGGTGCTACGCACCCCGTCCTCGCCCTGGCTTCCATCGGAGTGGGCCGCGCAGACCCTGGTCGGCTACCTGGACGGGCGATTTGACGTGTTTTGGCTATGGCTTCTGTGGAGCACGGCCGCCGCGATAGTCGTGGTAGGAGCGTGGCTCCATAGACGCCTGTACCCAAAGGGCTTCACTCGGGCCCAGGAGGGAGCCGAGTCCAGTATCCGCCGGGGTCGCGTGTGGCAGGTGGCGACTCGGGTTCTGAGGCCGCTCGACCTCGGCCGGCGCGAGCTGGTACTCAAAGATGCGCGGATCTTCTTCCGCGACGCGACGCAATGGTCCCAGCTCCTGGTGCTTGGCGTGCTGTTGTTCGTTTACGTGTACAACATCCGGGTGCTCCCCATCCAGTCGAGCGAGGCGCTGAGCCGCTTCCTGGTCTCGATGGTGGTGTTCCTGAACTTGGCCCTCGCCGGCTTCATCCTGGCCGCGATCGCCGCCCGGTTCGTGTTCCCGGCCTACAGCCTGGAAGGCCGAACGCTGTGGCTCCTCCGCTCGTCTCCGCTTCGGCCGACCATGTTCGTCTGGTCGAAGTACTGGTCCGGGGCCGTACCGCTGCTCGTGCTCGCCCTCGCGCTCACCGTCCTGACGAACCGCATTCTCGGTGTGAAGCCAGGACTGATGGCGTTGTCGATCGTGACGATCGTGTGTCTGACGCTGGCGCTGGTCTCGCAGGCGCTCGCCTGGGGGATCGCCATGCCCAAGTTCGAGACGGGCAACGCCGCCCAGATTCCGACCTCGCTGGGCGGAATGCTGTTCATGCTCGGGGCGCTGGTTACGTTGACCGTCGTGCTCGCGAGCCAGTTCTGGACGCTGCGGTCATACGTATGGAGCGGTCTGCCGGGACGTGTCGCTCGAGATCCCACCGGTTGGGAGATCGGCTCGGCCCTGTTCGTGACCGTCGCGCTGACAGCCAGCGGTGACGACTATCGCTTGCCGGCCGTGCCGGTTTTTCTGAACACCCTCAGCCGGTCCCGCGCCTCACGGATCTCCGCATCGGTGAACACGCCCTGCTGCTGGGCGAGCAGGAGCTCCTGGAGTTGTGACTCCGTGAGCAGCCCGAACTGTACCGCGATATCGCCGAAACGAAGCCGAGGGTAACGTCGTTGCTCAGCCAGGATTCGCTCGACATCCTCGGGCTCCAACAGCTTACGGATCACCGCGACCGTGCCGAGTGCAAAATGCTGGGGCATTGGCATCTTGCTCCGCGAATCCGCGGTTGCCCTACCGGCGTCGTCGACGTCTTCGAGGTCCCATGGCTCGCTGGTTCCTCCCGCGTCGGGTCGCGCCGTCTCTCCGGCTCCGCTGGCGTACGGGGGCAGAAAGGAGATCTCCTCGGTCTCCACCTCCTCGGCCACCCGGGCGGTGAACTCCTCGTACGAGAGCGCGGCCGAATGGTCGTCGTCATCCGATGGCTCGGTAGGCTGGTCCTCGTCCGCCTCGTCCATCTCGTCCATCGGTCGCCCGTTTCCTGACGCTGACTGGACGTGATCGTCATCGGTCGAGTCTGAGCCCCGCTCGCGCAGGAACACCGTGCTTTGGGGACTCACCGCTGATGGACCGGGCGCGTTCGCAAAGAACGCGAGGCGCGGGCACGGCCTCCCGTCCATGCCGAACAGTAGGACGAGACCGGCGGCCGCCCCGAGCAGGGCGAGCCAAGGCTCGGAGATGGCCGGCACGCTCACGACGGCGAGCGCGATGCTCCCCGCTGCGATGCTGGCGGCCTGAGCCTGCTGCATGCCATTCATGTGCCCGCCCGTCCTCTCTGCTGCAGTTCGCTGGAGCCGCGGCTTGCCGTCTCTCGGCCCAAGCCGCGTCAACACCGCGAACTGTCCCTACTCATCCTCTAGGTCAGCGGGCAAGTACCGGACCACGGACCCGCGGGGCTCCTCAAGTCGGGCTAAGTGAGTGTCAGTCTGACAGGTAGAGAGGCGTGAAACACGGTGTGGGCGAGGCCCGGAGTCAGCGCGAGCGCCAAATTTTCCACGAATCCAGCACCTCGCTTCCCCGCACGACGATGAACGCGTCGAAGTGTGCCACCGTCAGGCAAGAATGATTGGCGAGAACCCGGATCTTCGCCCCGACGGGTAGCGACGTATCGAGGACCCCATGCTCCTGACTCACGGATACGACCCGGGTCTCCGGGTGGAGCTCGCCTGGCTCGAGCGCCGTCCACACGCGCCCGAAGTGCGGCGGATCGTCGGGCGGACCGAGATCCTTCGAAAGCGCTAGGGCTCCGGCGTCCGTGATGGAGCGCTGGCCCCCGGGTGCGTTCGAGATGACGCTCGCCAGGACCGTCACGGCACAATCGGCGAGGGTGCACGAGCCCAATGTGACCTGCGTGTAGTCGTACAGGGCGTAGTTCCCCGGCCGAGCCTCGTCGATTCCTTCGAGCGATCTGACCTGCGATAGCGCCGGCGTGGACCCGACGCTCAGGTCGCCCGGATCGATCCCGTCGCGGCGCAGGCGATCCGCGAACGCGACCATGACCGCTCGCTCCTGCTCGGCGACATCGGCGATCCGCTCCACCGAGTCGGCGTGGTAGGCGTGACCCGAATGCGTCAGGAGCCCTTTGAACGTGAGGGTGGAGGAGTCGGCGAGTCTTCGGGCGAGCCCGATCGCGCGCTCCGAGCCGGGATCGACGCCCGCGCGGCCATACCCGCAATCCACCTTCAGCCATACACCGATCGGCTTGGCGGCGCGCTCGAGCGCGTCGATCGCACGCTCCGAGTCGACCGTTAAACCGAGGGCGATGCGCTCCGCGAGCTCCAGCGCCTCATCGATCCGCGACAGTATGAGGGGGAAGGCCCACGTGATGTCGTCGAAGCCGTGTCGGGCGAAGACGCGTGCCTCTTCGAGCGTGGAGACCGTGATCCCTGCTGCCCCGAGGGCTCTCTGTCGCTCGCCGACCTCGACACACTTGTGGGTCTTGATGTGGGGGCGCAGACGTACGCCGAGCGCGTCCGTCCTGGCCTGCATGCGGCTCAGGTTCGCGTCCAGGACGTCAAGATCGAGGACGAGTACCGGAGTCGGAAGATCATCGACGGAACCGGGTAGCGGGCCGTTCACCCGGAGAAGGTACCCCGGTTACCGAACCGACCGGAACCCCTCCTCGGCGACTCTTGTGAGGCCGCCCGGTGCCCGTGGTGAAGCTTTTGGGGTTCCGCTAAACTGCGGGCTGTCGTGAGCAGGGTGACGAAGCTCCAACAGAGGTCGTCTTATTCGTAAAGCAGAAGAGGTCACCGGCGCCGGCGGCCCGGCCGCAGATGACCCGGTGGCGGATACGAGTGATGCGGATGCCGTGCGAGCCGTCCTTGATGGTGACGCCGATGCGTTCGCGCACCTGGTACGGCAGTATAAGGATGTGCTCTTCCGATACGCCGAGCGGATGACGGGACGGCCTGATGAGGCGGCGGACATCGTGCAGCAGGCTTTCATCAAAGGGTATCGCAATCTGGATCGTTGCCGCGACCCCGAGCGCGTGGGCGGATGGCTCTTTCGGATCGCCGTCAACCTGTGCAAGGATCAGCTCAAGAGCCGCGCGCGCAGAGAGGTCCGGCTGGAAGCGAGTGAACCGCTCCGCTCGGACCGGGGTTTGCCCGAAACGAGCGCTGAACGCGCGGAAATTCGAGAAGAGATCTACCGGGCCCTACAGGAGTTGAGTGACGAACAGCGCGAGGCATTCGTGTTGAAGCATGTGGAGGGTTGGTCGTATGAGGAGATGGCCGAGAAGCTCGACGCCTCGGTCTCGGCCCTCAAGATGCGGGTCCACAGGGCTCGCGAGCAGTTGCAGGATTTGCTGCAGGATGACGGTGAGATCGGGCTCGATGCGCTCCCAGCGGAGCTGCAGAGCGAGGCCCGTGCGTGGGAGGCGTTCCTGGTGGATGCCAGGGAGGCGGGTGCTCCCGGTGCCCCGGTGGGGCTCGAGTCGCGCATCCTGCGAGGGCTCGAACAAGAGTCGCGGGTGGGATGGTGGGCTCGTCTCACCGATTGGTGGCTTCACCCGCAGCCGTTGCGGGTCCGACCGGCGGCCTGGGTTGCTGCCGCGGCCATCGCTGGTCTCCTTCTGGTGCCCCTTCTCACGGGTGACCGGTCTCGAGACGACGGGCTCGCCGGTGGGTCAACGGACGGGGCGGTCTACGTCCAATTCCTGCTTGAGGCACCGCATGCCAGCTCGGTGGCTATCGCCGGCGATTTCAACAGTTGGCTACCGGACATCGGGTTGGTGGATCCGGATGGAGATGGGATCTGGTCGGGTCGCGTGCCACTGAGGCCGGGAGTGCACGAGTACATGTTCGTGATCGACGGCACGCAATGGTTGTCCGATCCGCTGGCGGAACGGTTCAAGGAAGACGGGTTCGGTCACCGCAACTCGGTCCTGGCGATCACCAGCGGGGCCGGTGCCGCTTCCCTGGTGCCGTAGCATGAAGCCGCGAGCCGTGAGTCTGCTGATCGCCGTGGCCGTCTTCGCGCCGGCCATCTCTTTGGCGCAAGAGGACGACCTGACGCGCCTGCGCCCCACACTCTCCGTGCAGCAGATGCAGCGCCTGCAGGCCGTGCTGCGGCAGGCGGCCTCGGCCGGTATCCCACGCTCTCTCCTCGTGGACAAGGCGGTCGAGGGTGTCGCCAAAGGCATGAGCGCCGAGGTGGTGCTGGGTGCCGTGTCACAACTGGCGACCGAGTTACGGGTGGCCGTCCGCCTGCTCGGGCCGGGCGTGGATGCGTACGGCCTGGAGAAGGCCGCAGATGCCCTGCGGCACGGCGTCAGCCCCGACCTGGTCGGAGCGTTGGCCGACGAGCACCCACGGGAATTCCCGGTCATGTTGCAGGCGCTCGAAGACCTGCTCCACGAAGGTGTTGCGCTCGCCGAGGCACAGGCCGTGGTCCGCGAGGCTTCGACTCGAGGCTACCGGGGAGACCAGGTCCTGACCCTTCCCGCGGCGGTTCGACGCCTGATTCGTGATGGAGCTTCACCGGCCCAGGCAGCCTCTTCCGTGCGACAGAATCTGAGGTTGGGCCGGCCGATCGTGCCTCCATCCCCCGGCCTGACCAGAGAGTTGACTCCGCGATCACCTCCCCTCCGGAGGAACCGTCCTCGGCCGGGAGGCTGACCGGCCAAAACTGCTGTCCTGACCGAAGACGGTGCGGTATACTCCCGCCACGGCACCGGTTACCCGGGGTGCCGGGACGCCACGCGGAGTGCTTCGTGACCTCTCTGACAACTGCACGCATCGCGGGCTCGGGCCACTATGTGCCGGATACCCGCCTGGACAACTTCGAGTTGTTCGCGCTCGACTCGATCCGCGAGGACTTCGATGTCGAGCGTGCCCGCGCCGCACTGCGGGGTGTCGAGAACGCCGAGTCTCTGTCCGCGGCGGACGTGTTCGATCAGTGGGCGCGCCAGGTCACCGGGATTCGCGAACGTCGAATCCTCACGCCCGAGAGCGGGCTCACGACCGAAGACATGTGTGCCCAGGCCTCGTTGCGGGCGTTGGAAGCGGCCGAAATGGAGCCCGGCGACCTCGATCTCATTCTTGTCGCGTCCCTGACGGAGAACGACACGGTCCCGAATCCCGCCTGTACGATCGCGTCACTGATCGGAGTGCCGCGACTGGGCGGCTACACGATCAACGCGGCCTGTGCAGGCTTCGTGTACGGGGTCATCACGGGCTGGGCGAGCATTCGGGCCGGACTCGCGCGCAACGTGCTCGTGGTGTCGGGGGACGCCCTTACGCGCATCGTCGACTACACGGACGTTACGACGGCGGTGGTGTTCGGAGACGGAGCGGGTGCGGTCGTTCTCCAGCCGAGCGAGAACGGCGACGGTGTGCTTGGCATCCCCCCCTTTAGCGGTGAGTTCGCACGCGCGCCGCTGTACCTCGTGGGTCAGGGTTGGGAGACCGAGGAGGAGCCGGTGCCCGCCCTGCGCATGTTGGGAGGCCCCAGGATCCTCCGGAACGCCATCGTGGCGATGGCGGAGTTGGCCGACCGCGCGCTCAAAGCTGCGGATCGCTCATGGGCAGATGTGGATGTGTTGATCCCGCACCAGGCCAACCTGCGCATCACGAAAGGCCTGGAGAAGCACGTAGATCTGCCCAACGGTCGGGTCATCCACAACATCGAGCGATACGGCAACATGTCGGCGTCCACCGTGCCGATCACGCTGGACGAAGTGCTGCGTGGGGTGCACGGCGAGCTCCCGAATCCAGCTCTCATCGTGCTGACGGCGATCGGTGGGGGTTACACGACCTCGGCGGTCGCTATCGAGGTCCGGCGCTGACGCACAGGATGGGCGGCAGATAGCCGGCGACCAGCGACCAGCGGACTCCGTCCGGGCTGGCGAACAATTGTCCGGTCGATGTCCCCAAATACACGCCACACGGGTCGAGCCCGTCCGTGCACAGCGCGTCACGGAGGACTGATACATACGCGTTCGTCTGCGGGAGTCCCTCAGTCCGCGGCACCCACGTCCGGCCCCCGTCGCCCGTCTCGTAGACCCGCAGCCGGCCTTCGCACACGCACCGCATATGGCTGCTCTCCTCCGGAACCACCCAGCAGCGGTCGGCCTGGCCGGGATCGGTCGCGACCGCGTACCCGAAATCACTCGGAAGGCCTGCCGTTATCTCCACCCAGCTCTCGCCGCGATCGTCGCTGCGGTACATACCGGTGTGGTCCTGGCGGTAGAGGCGGTCCGGGCGCGCGGGGTGCAGCCGCAGCGCATGCGGGTTGTGTCCCGCAGGCTCTGACGGGTCTCGGAGGTATCCGGCGCGCACACCGTGGTTGATCGGGACCCAGCTCGCCCCCCCATCGTCGCTTCGATAGGCCCCGCCCGCCGAGACCGAGACGTACAGCCGCGCTTCGTTCCGGGGGTCGACCTGGATCGAGTGGAGTGTCAGCCCACCCCGGGTCGGCTGCCAGGAATCGCGCACCGGGTGCCGATCCAGCGCCTCTATCCACTCCCAGCTTTCGCCGTCATTCTCGCTGCGGAACAACGCCGCGGGGTCCACACCGGCCAGAAGCGCCGCCCCACCGGCGAGGCCGGCAAGGTGCCAGATCGCCTTTACTTCACGCCCGATTCCAGGTGGAAAAGAGATCCGGCCTCCCAGAGGTTGCCAGGTCTCGCCTCCGTCGTCTGTTCTGTGGACGTGGCTCCCCCATACACGGTGATTCGCGACCGCGTACGCGGTCGAAGGGCGGTTCGGGCTCACGAGCGTGTGGTGGATCTCGTACCCCCGATGGAACGGCCCATCGAGTCGCCACCCATCCCCGGCCTTCACGTTCTCGGCCCGGAACAGGCCTTTGCGCGTCCCGATCCAGAGGCGAGCCGCGCGCTCAGACATCGCCACCTACGGCTGGCCCCGCCTCGAACCACCGGGTAAGCGGGATGAGCTCCGCTTCCGATCCGCCGGGGAGCTCCGTGACTTCCTCGGGAACGACGACCAGCGCATCGGCGAGCATCGAGGTGAGCATCCCCGAGCCCTGGGGACCAGTCAGACCGGCGGTCAGCGAGCTTCCACCGTCGTCAACCAGGTGCGCGCGGAGGAACGACGTCGTGCCCTCTGGAGATGAGATGCGATCGTTCACACACGCGCGCACTCGTCGTGGCAGGCAATCGCGGTGGCCGGACATCCGTCTGATCGCTGGCCGAATGAGGACCTCGAACGTAACCATCGCCGAGACAGGGTTGCCGGGCACGCCCCACACCGGCCTGCCGGCCTGCAGCCCGAAGAGCGCGGCGCTTCCCGGACGCATCCGGACACGCCAGAACAGCCGCTCCATTCCGAGCTCATCGAGAACGCTCTTCACATGGTCGTGTTCCCCGACGCTGACGCCCGCGGCGGATATGATCGCATCGCACGCCGCCCCACGCGCCAGGTGTTCCGCGAGGTCCGCGGGATCATCCCGGGCGATCCCGAGGCTGACCGGCTCCGCACCCACGGAGCGCAGCTGCGCGAGCAACGCGTGTCCATTGGAGTTCATCACCCTCCGACCGGCGAGCACTTCATCGTACGCATCGAAATCCACCAGCTCGTCCCCGTTCGCCAGGACGCCGATGCGCGGAACGCGGCCCACATCCAACTCGGCGAAGCCGGCCAGCGCCATGATCCCGACAGCGGCCGGTGTGATCTCATCGCCGGGCGAGAGCAGCAACTGTCCACGAACCACGTCCTCGCCCGCAGGCCGAATGTGTCGGTCCGCATCCGCGGCATCACGGATCGTGACCCGGTCACCGTCCCCACCGTCGGTGTGCTCGACGCGGATGACGCCGGTGGCCCCGGACGGGACCGGGGCCCCGGTCATCACCTGCACGGCGGTCCCGGAAGATAGCGGACTCTCGGGGAACCGCCCGGCAGGGATGGATGCGGAGATCGGCAGGGTCACGGGTCGATCGGGGGCGGCGCCGGCTACGTCCTGGGCGCGCACGGCGAACCCGTCCATCGCGCTGTTGTCCCACGCCGGGTGATCGATGGGCGAGTAAACGGGGCGCGTGATCGCGCGCCCCAGGGCCTCGTGCAGAGGGACCCGCTCCTCTCCGAGGGAATTCGATCGCGTCAGGATAGCTTCGAGCGCCTCCTGATAGCCCAGCCAATCCGCGCTCGGTTCAATGCGCGGAGTCATCGCGGGACGCCGCCGCGTCCCTCCGGGAAATCGGGGCCGTGGTACAGAGCGAGCTGCTCTACCAGCAGGTCCTCGAGGGCCGTCGCCACATCACCGGGTGCATCGTAGGCGTTCAGCAAAAGGGCGAAGATCAGCGTCTCGCCGTCACCATCTTGAACGAAGCCCGCCAGCCCACGGACCCCATCGAGCGAGCCTGTCTTGGCCCTCACATTGGCGCTCGCGGCGGTAGACCGGAAGCGTCGCGAGAGCGTCCCGTCGACGCTCGCCACGGGCAATGCGTCCCGAAAAACATGGAATTCCGGAAGCTGTGAGGTACGCCGTAGCAGGCGTGCCAGCGCCCGGGGCGCGATCGCGCTGTAGCGGGACAGGCCCGATCCATCGGCCAGAGAGACGGCCCCGGGCTCGATACCCCAGCCGGAAAGGGTTTCCGCCACCACCTCGAGTCCGGCGTCTGCCGACCCGCTCCGCTCGCCCTCGACCCCGAGGGTCCTGAGGAAGGCCTCCGCGATCTGGTTGTCGCTCTGCTTGAGCATCCGGGTGAGGATCGTCGAGAACGGCTGCGAGGTGAACGTTTGTTCCCAGCCAGCGAAGGTCTGTGTCTCTCCCTCGCGCGCGAGACGGACTTCGCCCGTGAGCCGGACTCCTTCCTCCGCCAGGGCTCTCGAGAGGACATCGAGCAAGTACAGCGTCGGGTGCGGTGGCGCGAGGCTCAACGGCACACGCTCCACATCGCTCGGAATCCAGCCATCGAGCGTGACGCTTCTTCCGTCCGGCGCGGGCTCGAAGCCAAGCCGAACGTCGGATCGCGGCGCGCCCGTTCGGACGACATTTCGGATCGGGAACTCGGTGCCCGATTCCAGTATCCGGAGCGGGGCCGGGTCACCGGGACTTGCACCCGGACGAAGCTCACCGGAAACCGACGCGGGTGACAGTTGGAGCGCGCTCACACCCGCGGCCCAACCCCCGAACAGATCATCCCACATCCAGCCGCGGCCCCAGATCGGTCCCTCGAAGATGCGATCGTCACCCACGAGGTCCCCACGGATGTTTCGTATTCCCGCGCGTCTCACGGCACCCGCCCAATCGCGCACCCGGTCTCGCTCTATCCTGGGATCACCCCCGCCGATCACCCACAGATCGCCACTCAGGGTGCCATCGATCACGGCCCCGCCCGCGGCCAGGCGCGTCTCCCACCGATAGGCTCCCCCGAGCCGGTGCAGGGCGACCGCCGCCGTGACGAGCTTGGTGGTGCTCGCCGCCGTGTAGCGCTTCTCGGCCTGATGCTCGAACAAGACCTCGCCGCTACCTGCGGCCTGTACGATCAGGCCCACGTGCGCCCGGGAGAGAGCGGCTCAGGTTCGCGCGCAGCAGCTCGTGGTCGCGATCGACTTCGGAGAGGGCGTCGGGCTCTGCGGCGGCCTGCTGGGCGTGCGCCGGGTGGAAAGCGATCAGGGCCGCGGTGAGGGCGATCGAAGCGGCCGACCGACGGGCACCCATCAGAAGTAGTACCACAGCACGACCGCGAACTCGAAATTGTGTCCCCATTGGGTGTCCGTGGGCGCTTCCGCGCCCGCCGCCTCGATCGTGTCCAGGATGTCCGAGAAGAAGAACGCGTCCGGCGTCTTGACCCGGATCAGGTAATCCCTCGCTTCGAACCCGATCCCGATCTTCCCACCGCCGGGGAACACCTCCACCCCGAGCCCGGTGAAGAGCTCGGGAGCCGTGCCGATCTTGTACTGGAACGGCTCCAGCTCCTGTTCTCCGAATGTCTCGCTGATCTCTTCGTTCATGCCGATCACGAACCCGCCCCCGAACAGCGCATAGGGGTGGAACCCGTTCCACGTGCGGGATCCGGTGAGACCGAGTTGGATGCCCGCGTCGAGACGCAACCAGGCCGATGAGACCGTATCCACGACGGCCGGTCCGGCTTCCAGGCGTGGATCCACGACCCACCGGTCGGCGGGGGCGTAGACCGCCCCGAGCTCGAGGCTGAGGGGGCTGCTGATCCGAACCCGGAACCGAGCCCCCGTCGCCAGGGCAGAGCCCTGTCCAAACCCCAGATCCCCCCGGTCACCGACGTGAAACCCCGCTAGCCACCCGACCCTCAGACCGCGGGGAATCCAGCGGTACGAGGAATCGATGCGCTCTTCCTGGCCCTCCTCCTGTGCTTCCTGCGCCTCGAGTCCGATCGGTGCGAGCACGATCGGCAGGAGGAGCGAGCAGAGGTGGAAAAGGCGCCGCGAGACCGGTTGCTTGGGACGGGTGAGAAAAACCGTTTTGATTGACACTGATTCCGGCGCGCTCCTATACTCGGGCGTCGGCTCGTTACCCCGCATCAGACGGGGACGACCGTCGCGCGGGCAATGTAGGTGGCGGACGGGGTCCTTTCCAGAAAACGCTCGGAATCGTGAACACTCGACACCTGATGGCAGTTGTGGCCATCGCGCTCCCGGTCTTGTTCATTCCCTCCAACTCGGTCGCACAAGCCGTTCGAGTGTCCGCCGAGAGCGAGGTGTTTCGGAAGAACGCCAACGGCCGGCAGCTGGCCGAAGTCCTGAGAGGCACGCGTCTGGCGCTCGTGCGCACGGAGGGCGATTGGGCGGAGGTGGCCCTGGAGGGGTGGGTGCGAGCGAGCTCCCTGTCCCCGACCACGAGGGAGGGCTTCAACCGCGTCATCACGCGCGTGGGGGGTGAGAACCTGCGTGCGGGCCCGGATGGCGATGTGACCGGGCGCCTGCTGCAAGGGTTCCTCCTGGACCTGGTCGAAGAAGAGGGCGGGTGGAGCCGCGTTTCGCGAACGGGTTGGATGTGGCGCCCGTCCCTGTCCGAGTCGGTCACTCCGACCGGTGAAGGAGAATCGGAAGCTCGCCCGGCCCCGCCCGCCGTAGTCGCGGCCGGTGAGAGGGTGGTGGCCGGTTCGAACCCGGTCGATCTGCGAATCGCTCCCGGAGGTGACACGGTCGCGGTGATACGTCCCGGAAGCGGGCTCAGAGTCGTCGAACGGGGGAATCAGTGGACGCGAGTGATCGTCGATGGCTGGGTTCGTTCCTCGGAGCTCGCGACGTCGAACCCCGACTCGATCCTCGTGGATATTTCGGCAGCCGCCGTTCGCGCCACCCCGGAAGAGTACCTGGGACGAACGGTGCGCTGGTCGGTGCAGTTCATCTCGATGGAACGGGCCGAGCCGGAGCGGACGGATTTCTACGAAGGAGAACCGTTCATCCTCGCACGCGCGCCCGACCCGCAGGACGGATTCGTCTACCTGGCTGTGCCACCGGAGCTGCTGCGGGATGTCCAGGAGCTGGACGCGTTGCAGATGATCGATGTGCTCGCGCAGGTTCGCACGGGGCGGTCCGCGCTGATGGGGGTGCCTGTTCTGGATCTCGTGGCCCTCTTCTGATGTAGGGTGGACCAGGAGAGCTGCATGGAGCGCCGTGAGGCCCTGACCGCGGGAACGAGGATCAGCGTGCGGTCACGGCGGTAGTAGTCGGTGCGTATCTGTTCACGATCGCCCGAGGGTGGGGGTAGTGATGGGTGTACTCGAGGACCGTGACGAGCGGGGTCAGGGCGAGGAGGGGGTCCGGGAGCCATCTTCTTCGATGGGCGATCCCGCAATCGATCCTGACGACCTTGCTGCCGAGTCCAGCGAGGGATCGAATGAGATCGAGATTCCCCTCGTCATGCCTGGTCGTAGGGGACCCTCGTTCTGGCAGCGCCGTGCGCGTGGGATCTTTCTGGTCGCGGTAGCTGGGCTCGTGCTGTCGACGGCGTGGCTGCTCTACGATCGCTTCGCGGCGGACGGGACCGAGTCAAGGCCGGCTTTCAGCTCGGTCGTCGACGGCGGGCTGACGCCCGAATTCCGCGATGTCGCCGGAGGGTTCGAGACCATGGTCTCACGGTACAGGGAGCGAATGGAAGATTTCGACCTCGGCCGGCTCGGGTGCGAAGGCCTGTGGACGGGCTATCGAGCGGTCGATGAAGCGTTCATGTCGCTCTCGGAGCGATATGCGGCGGGCAGGAGCGAGGCCGCGAATCGAGTATACGAGGATTCAAAGCGCTCGATGGAAGAGATCGAGCGTCATTACGACACCTCGGGGTGTGCTCGAAGGGGCTGAGTCTCCCGGCCCAAAGGGGTTGAGTCTCCCGGCCCGAAGCGCCGGCGCCTCCGCCGGTGGAAACCGAAACCGAAACCGAAATCCGAACCGAATGCCCTTGCGAACCGCCTTCGAGGGGCTATTTTTTGCTGTCCGACTTTCGGGTTTTGTTCGGTTTTTGGTTGCGTCTCTTCCCGGGATGAAGCTCGCAGGAGGTGCGAAGCGTGGGGCGTCGTGTCCGCTCGTGGAACCGACATCGCGGAGTACGCAGCCGCGAGAGCTGCATGGCTCTCTGTCTGTGGCTGCCGGCCTTCGAGCTTCGCCTCGAGCGAATCTGCGCCCCGGAGTTGTCGGGAAGCCCCCTGGCACTTCTGGCTTCCACGGGAGGCGAGCGACGGGGGATCTCGCAGGCTTGCGAGCGCGCGGTCGGTGCAGGCGTTCGACCGGGAATGCGGGTTTCACAGGCCGTCGGGCTGTGTCCTTCCCTCAACGTCATCGAACCGGACCCGGCGTTGTACGAGTCGACGCAAGAGTCGTTGCTGCACGAGCTCCAGGCCTGGAGTCCGGCGGTCGAGCCCTCGGGTCGAGGGCGGTTCTTCATCGGGACCGATGGTCTGGAGCGCCTGTACGGTCCGCCCGGAGATCAAATCGCGGGCTTGCTGCTGCACCTGGCGCGCAGATTCCCGAGCCGATTGACGGCCGATCTACGAGTGGGGCACGCGCCGGGAAAGTTCGGTGCCTGGGTGGCGGTGAACCGCGCGCAACCAGGAAATCCGGTCATGGTACCCGAAGAGCGGCTCGTTTCGTTTCTTTCGGATCGTTCCGTGGCGGTCTTGCCGGTGAATCCACGTATGGTGCGTCGGCTCGAGCAGCTGGGTGTCGTCCGACTCGGACAGCTTACGAGACTCCCCGAACCTGCACTCATCGCTCAGTTCGGCGCCGATGGGCGGCGAGCGCTCGCGTGGGCGACGGGTCAACGGATCGATCCCGTTCGCCCGCGCCGCCGCATACGACCGGTGCGCGTGTCGCTGGACTTCCCCGCTCCGATCGGCCAGCTGGAGATGTTGCACGCGGCGGTCGACCACCTGCTCGAGCGGGGGCTCGCGCGCCCGGCCCGGCGTGGGCGAAGCATTCGCGGTGTTCGTCTCGGCGCGACGTTGGACGACGGGCGATCCTGGTCCGTGCGGACCATCCTCCGCGACCCGACGAGCACGAAGAGGACCCTCGGGTTCGTGCTGCGTTCACGGATCGCGCTCCATCCCCCTCCGCGAGCCGTCGAGAGCCTTTCGTTGGAGTTCTTTCGTTTCGGCCCGCCCAGCACTCAGACCGATCTATTCGAGCTGAAGCGTGACGCAAAGAGGAAATTCGGCGGCCTCGAGACCGCCGAAGGGACCCTGCTCCCTCCAGTTTGCGAAGCGGCGCGTACCCTCAAGCTCCGTTTGGGAAGTGGAGTCCTGTATCGCGTGTTGGAGCTACAGCCCTTCTCGCGCATTCCCGAGCGGCGTCATGCGCTGTTCGAGCTCGAGGCAGGTCGCTGAGACGCCCGGAGATCACACGGATGGAGCCCGGGCCATGAAGCCGCGCGATGCCGCAGCGACACATCTCCGCCCCCTGAACCGGCCCCGCCCGGTCGATGTGGTCGCGGATGCCGAGGGTCGCCCCGTTCGTGTGAGGAACGACCGGGAATGGCGCGCGGTCACTTCGATTCGGGAGTCCTGGAGGATCGACGACGAGTGGTGGCGTTTGACCATCTCGCGCGCCTACTTCGCGGTGATTCTGGATGAGGAGCGGCTGGCGACCATGTACCGGGACCTGGTCACGGGCGACTGGTATCTCCAGGCGCACTAGAAGCCTGTTGAAGAACTCGAGTGGATCGCACGCCCCGAGAGCCTCTGCATGAGCGGATACGTCGAGCTTCACTGTCACTCCGCCTACTCGTTTCTGGATGGCGCCTCGCGCCCCGAGGAGCTGGCGTCGAGAGCGATCGAGTTGGGATATCCGGCGCTCGCCCTCACGGACCACGACGGTCTATACGGCTCGATGGAGTTCGCCAGGTTCGCTCGCGCATCCGGGCTGCAACCGATCACCGGCGCCGAGGTGACGCTCGCGACGCCGTTCGCCGACGAGGATCGGGGCGGTGGTGGAAACGGTGAAGCCGAGGCAGGAGCCAGGGCGGGAGCGGAGACCGACGCGCCGGAGTACCACGTTACGCTCCTCGCCGAGACACCTTGCGGGTATGCCAACCTCTGTCGGCTCCTCACACAGGCGCACATGGAGGGCCCGCGCGGGGAGCCGCGGCTTCCGCTGGGTGCCCTCCTGGAGCGCTCAGAGGGTCTGATCCTGCTCAGCGGGTGTCGCCGGAGTCCGCTCCAGGCCGCGCTCGAGCGAAGCGTACGAGAGGGAGAAGCATTCGCCCGTCGTCTGCTCGCGGCGTTCGGCCCCCGGAACCTGTTCATCGAGCTCATGGACAATGCGGTGCACGGCGACAGGGTGCGGAGTCGCGCACTCGCCTCCCTGGCGGATCGGCTGGAGATCCCCGTCGTGGCCACCGGGAACGTCCATTACCACCACCGGTCGCGACACCGCCTGCAGGATGTCCTGGTCGCGATCCGTAACCGAACGACCGTAGACGACTCGCACGAGCTCCGGCGTCCCAACGCGTGCTTCCACCTCGCCTCGTTCGAGGAGATGGCCTGTCGGTTCGAAAGCCGTCCCGACGCGATCGCCAACACGCTGGCGATCGCCGAGCGGTGTGCGGACTTCGACCTCACCCGTGATCTGGGCTACGAGTTCCCCGATTTCGTGGGGGGCGACGGCGCCCCCGCGATCCGGTTTCTGGGAGAGGTGTGTCACGCGGCCTTCGAGGAGCGCTACCCGCCGGGGTCGGAGTGGCGGGAAGAGGCGGAGCTACGGCTCGAGCGCGAGCTCGTCCTCGTGGAGCGGCACGACCTGGCGGGCTTCTTCCTCGTCTACCGGGATATCCTGGAACTGGCGCGAGAGGTGGCGCACCGGGTCCGCGGCGGCGATGCGACGCCGCGCGCGATGTTGCCACCAGGGCGAGGCCGGGGCTCTTCGGTCTCGTCGATCATCTGTTATCTGATCGGTCTGTCTCACGTAGACCCCGTCCAGACGAATCTCTATTTGGGCCGCTTCCTCAACGAGGCGATGGGAAGCGTGCCCGACATCGATATCGATTTCGCGCGTGACATCCGGGAGGAGCTGATCCTGGCTGTGTACGAGCGCTACGGAAGCGAGCACGTAGGGCTCGTATGCACGTTTCCCACGTACCGGACTCGCTCGACCGTGCGGGAGATCGGGAAGGCGCTCGGGCTGCCGTTCGGCGAGATCGAGAAGCTGGCCAAGCTGGCGGATCCCGGCTCCGGCGGGCTGAAAGAAGAGCTGGAGCGACTGCCCGAGTTCCGCGAGATGGCTCGTTCTCCCTTGTGGGGTGCGCTCGCCGAGCTGGCGGAGGAGATCGCCGGCACCCCACGCCACATCTCCCAGCACGTGGGAGGCATGGTCATCTCGAGCCGCCCGCTCGTGGAGCTGGTGCCGCTCGAGCCCGCCGCGATGGAAGGGCGCGTTCTGTGCCAGTGGGACAAGGACTCCTGCGACGACGCCGGCTTCATCAAGATCGATTTTCTCGCCCTCGGGATGCTGTCGCTCGTCGAAGAAGCGGTGGAATCGATCGCGGTTCGGCACGGCGAGGCACCGGACCTGTCGAGGATCGATTACGAGGACGAAGCGATCTACGACCGGATCTGCTCGGGCGACACGGTGGGGCTCTTCCAGGTCGAGAGCCGCGCCCAGATCCAGATGCTGCGACGTGTACGGCCGCGAAACCTGGCCGACCTGGCGATCCAGGTGGCGATCGTTCGCCCCGGACCGATCGTCGGCGGGGCCGTGAATCCCTACGTCCGCCGTCGCGAACGTCTGCGTGAGGATCCGAAATACCGGGTGCGGTACGACCACCCGTTGCTCGAAGATGCGCTGGGGGAAACGCTGGGGGTGATCATCTTCCAGGACCAGGTGCTCGAGGTCTGCAAAACTCTGGCGGGGTTCTCCGACGGACAGGCCGAGGGGCTAAGAAGGGCGATGAGCCGCAAGCGCTCCAAAGAAGCGATGCTCGACTATTGGGACGTGTTCCGCCGCGGTGCGACCGCCAACGGGGTGGACGATGTGACGGCGCTCAAGGTTTTCGAGCAGGTGGTCGCGTTCTCCGAGTTCGGCTTTCCCAAGTCACACGCCGTCGCGTTCGGTCTTCTGGCCTATCAATCGGCCTGGCTGCGGCACTACTACCCGACCGAGTACTACGTCGCGCTGTTCAACAACCAACCGATGGGGTTCTACTCGCTGGACGCGATCGGACGCGACGCGCGGCGAAACGAGATCCGGATCCTGCTACCCGATCTGAACCGGAGCCGGGTGAAGAGCACCTGCGAGGGAGATGGTCTTCGCGTGGGGCTCGGGTTCGTTCGTGATTGGGGAACTGAGGTCGCCGAGCAGGTCGTCGCGGAGCGGGATCGAGACGGCCAGTATCGCTCACTGCCCGATTTCCTCCGCCGCACGCCGGCAGCGCTCACACGTTCGGCGGTCGAGAACCTCATCTGGGTCGGCGGACTGGACAGCCTCGGGCTCAACCGGCGCGAGCTCCTGTGGCAAGCGGGGCTGTGGCTCGGGCCCGAGCCCGAGACGGAAGGGGAGAGAGACGGCATCCTGTTGCGCGAAGGGCGCTCGATCCGGGGGCGCACCAGCACGGACAGGGCGGACCGCGCGCAGGCCGAGCTCGAGTTGGCCGATCCGTACGCCAGCCTCTCGTTCGCGCCCACGAACCCGATGGAAGGCCTGATCGCCGAGTACCGAGTCCTCTCCTTCGCCACTCGGCTCCACCCGCTGACGCTCGTGCGGGATCGGCTACCGGCGGGCACGATCCCCTCCGGACGGTTCGCAGACCTCCCGGCGGGGGCTCTCGTTCAGGTTGCCGGCATCGTGGTAGCCCGTCAGCGTCCCAGCACGGCCAAGGGATTCGTGTTCATCCTGATGGAGGATGCGGACGGTCCGGTGAACGTGATCGTCCAGCCGGCGGTCTACGAGCGCTGCCGCTCCGCGATCCGGCTCGAGCCGTTCCTGTTCGTGCGCGGAGAGCTCCGAAAGGATGGCGCGACCTTCAACGTCGTCGCGCGGACCGTCGAGGCGCTTCCGTTGCAGCAACCTTGGGCCCCCGGGGTCGGGCCCGACCTCCGTACGCGCACCGGTACGGCGTCCGACGCGGCCGCCAAAACTGCCACTTCAAACCGCGAAGATCCGTTCCGATACCTGACCGAGCTGCGTCATCACTCTCCACCCGCCCTGAGCTGGGGTGGAGGGAGGCGCTGACTCGCCACCCTCTTGCCCCCCCCCCCCACAGCCTTGCACATCTTATCACAAGACGTTCACCCTTCTCCAACGGGTGCGGAGATGTTTGCCGCGCACCAGCACAGCGCCGAAGACAACCACGCCGAGTTCCTCGCACGAGCGAGCCGTGGGGACGCAGCCACGCTGGGGGCGCTGTACGAGGAATACGCCGGTCTGGTGTACGCGACTGCCCTCGTGTTCTGCGAGTCGCACGCCGACGCCGAGGACATCGTCCAGGACATCTTCCTGGGTCTCCCGACCGCTCTGATGCGGTACGAGCACCGGCGTGAACGTGGTTTCGAATCCTGGCTTCGCCGGATGACGGCG
This sequence comes from Gemmatimonadota bacterium, assembly GCA_039589195.1. GTDB lineage: Bacteria > Gemmatimonadota > Gemmatimonadetes > Palauibacterales > Palauibacteraceae > JBDHAC01. Next base: position 39,972 of record JBDHHV010000089.1, read on the forward strand.
AACCTGGCGCTGAGCAGGATGCGTCGTCGCCAGCGGCGAGCTCTCCGTTTGGCCACGTTCGAAGCGCACCCGGCCTGCACCGAGGATCGGGATATCGACGCTCGAATCGACCTGACAAGAGCGCTCACACGACCCCGCAAGAGGGACCGCCTCCTGGTGCTTCTCCACGACGTGGCGGGCTTTACGCACGAGGAGATCGGCGAGGCACTGGGAAATCACACGAACCGCGTCACGGTCCCGCCTGGCCCGAGCCAGACGCAAGCTGCGACGCATCCTCCGCGGCTGATCAGCCGCGTGTCATAGCTCACCAGGTCACAGGAAGGGTGTTCACCGGATTCCGGTGTCGGCCCGCCAGGAGGCGAGAGGTCACAGACCCGCCTCGGTGGCGCGGAAGAACACGTCGTCGGGGAT
>JBDHHV010000090.1:0-20201 GCA_039589195.1 Gemmatimonadota bacterium
TCCGCACGCAGCTGGGCGGGCGCGGTGAGGATCCGATTCTTGTTGGCCGCCGCGAGCCCCTTCACATCAGGTAGCTTGGCGGTCACGCGGTAGCCGACCGAGAAGTCCCCGAGCTCGGTGATGCGTACCCAGGGGCTCTCCAGGTCTGCCCTCGCGGCGGCTTCCTTGAGCAACTCCGCTACCTGCCGCCGGTCCTCCTCGTAGCCCAGCGTCACATCGGCGGATACCCAGGTACATGTCCCCTTCGCGTCCGGGTCGGGCGACCCGATCACGGTCACCGGATTCTGAACCAGGAACATGTTGGGGATCGTGACCAGATCGCTGCTCTCCGTCTGGATTTCGACGTGAAAGATCCCGCGCTCAGAGACCTTCCCGAAGTGGTCTCCCACCCGGAGATAATCCCCCCATGCGAAGCTGCGGATCACGCGGAGCATGAAGCCCGCGAGCGCGTTCGCGACCAGAGTGGTGGAGGACAGGGCGATGACGGCGCCGAGGATGTAACCCGTCAGCTGGAGCAGGTTGCTCTGTCTGGATGGGTCCGGGATGCTGAGGATGAACACGATCAAGCCGACGAACCCGACGACCCCCATCCACAGGTGGACCCGGTAGCGGCGGCGCGGGCTCGGATCGAGGAATTTCGGGAGTGCCACGATCACCGCGGCGACGGCGAGCGCGACGATGCAAAGCCTCGTGTACGCCGGGTCGATCGGCAGCGCGACGACCAGCGCTGCCAGCCCGATCAGCGCTACTTCCGTCAGGACGACCCGCCTGTCCGACTCGGGCCAACCCGAGCGGCGCACGTTCCAGCTCGCGAAGCGGAAGATGGCCGCGACGATGACAAATACCGCCGCGGGTACGATGGCTTCCTGAAACTCCATCAACCGACCTCCAGCTGACTTTCGCGGCTCAAGATTCGTGGAGCTTCTCGAGCGCCCATTCCGCATGTTCACGGACGAGCGCGGAGTCGTCACGCGCCAGGCGCCTCAGAGTCGGGGCGGCTCCCTCACCACCCACGTTGCCAAGACCGACCGCGAGGTTCCGCAGCATGCCATCGCGCCCCGGGCGTGCGAAAGCGGTCCCGCGGTATCGTTGCTTGAACTCCGTCTCACCGAGACCCGCGAGCTCCTCGGCCCAGGCAACCATGGTTTGGGGTCGAGCCGGCCGGCCCGGCTCCAACCCCAGGGCCGATTCGGCTACGGGTGGCGCGTCCGAGTTCCAGGGGCACACCTCCTGGCAGATGTCGCACCCGAAAACCCGGTCACCGATCGCCGGGCGGAGCTCGACCGGGATCGATCCCCTCAGCTCGATGGTCAGATAGGAAATGCACAGACGGGAATCCAGCTCGCGCGGGCCTCGTATCGCACCGGTCGGACACGCCTCGATGCAACGTTCGCAGGTCCCACAACGATCGGCGGTGAACGGTGCGTCGGGCGGCAGCTCCAGCGTCGTGAGCAGCTCACCCAGCAACAGATAGGAGCCCAGCTCAGGGTGGATGAGCATCGTGTTCTTGCCGATCCACCCGAGCCCTGCGCGCTGGGCATGGTCTCGCTCCAACACCGGGCCGTAGTCCACGTACGCCCTGCACGCGGATTCGGGCGCCAGCGACGCGACCTTCTCCGCCAGAAGAGCCATGCGCTCCTCGAAGACGCCATGGTAGTCCCGCCCGAGCGCATACCGCGCGACGACCGCCCGGGCACTCGCAGCCCCCTCTGCCGAGACAGCTCCGTCGGGATGGGGTGAGCCGTCGGGATGAGACGAGGCATCGGCGCCGGGCCCGTATCGGACGCTCAGAAGGATCAGTGTGCGGCAGTCGGCGAGCGCCTCCCGTGGATCGAGACGCCGGCGGATAGCGTCCTCGCGAGCCATGTACGCCATGTCGCCGTGCCACCCCCGGTTCAGCCACTCCAGGTACTCGGCGCCATGCAGCGGGCGTCGGGCGGGCGCGAACCCGATCTGGGCGAACCCGAGCTCGAAGGCCGCCCGGCGGATCTGTTCCTTCAGTCGAACTGGCCGGCGCTCGGGCACAGCTCGCGCAGTGGACAATTCGCGCACGCGGGGCGGCGAGACTTGCACACGGTGCGCCCATGCAGGATCAACCGCCACGCGAACGGGTGCCATTCATGATCGGGCAGGACCTCCATCAGGTCACGCTCCACCTTGACCGGATCGGTCTCATCCGTGAGTCCCAGGCGGTTTGCCACGCGCTTGACGTGCGTGTCGACGACCACACCGACGTGCGTGCCGAACGCGTTGCTGAGGACGACGTTGGCCGTCTTTCGTGCCACCCCGGCGAGCGTGAGGAGCTCCTCCATGGTGCGGGGAACCTCGCCATCGAACTCGTCCACGACGCGGGCTGCCATCCCCTGCAGGCTCTTGGCCTTGTTTCGGTAGAAACCGGTGGAGCGGATCGCCTCCTCGAGGTCTTCCCGATCCACCTCCGCGTAGTCGCGGGCCGACCGATAGCGCTTGAAGAGGTCCGCCGTGACCTGGTTGACGCGCTCGTCGGTGCACTGCGCGGAGAGGATGGTCGCCACGATCAGCTCGAGCGGGTTCGTCCATGTGAGCGAGATCTCGAGGTCCGGATACAGCTCGGCCAGGAGCGGGGAGAGCCTGGCAGCCAGACCGCTCCGCTCGGCGGTCGTTCCCGGCCGCGCCCCCGGCCGCGTCCCCGGCTTCGCCCCGGTCATGCGCTCGACCCCGCTTCCTCGACCTCGCCAAACCCCAGACGGCGCAGCCGCCGGACCCACTGACCCAGATCTCCCAGGTTCAGGAGCCCGACCAGATGGCCGTTCTCCAAAACCAGGATGCTCGGCTCATCGCCGGGATCCAGACCGCTCACGACCTCGTCGAGGGGCTGGTCGCGACGTGCAATGTGTAGCTCGTACGTCGGGCGCATGACCTGATCCACTCGCGTGATCTCCCGCTCCTCCACGGGGACCGCCGTCGCATCACGCACGCCCACGATCCCGAGGACCGATCCGTCCAGCACGACCGGGAACGCGGGTTCCGGTCTCCGTGCGAGGTAGTCGTCGATCAGCCTCTTGACCGTCAGGTCCGGCGGGATGACGGCCGGCTCGGTCGCCATCACGCGCGAAACCGGGATGCGGGAGAGCATCTGCCGTACGCTGAACTGACGGTAGCTAGAGGATGCCGCGTTCGAGAGGAACCACCCGATGAACGCCGACCACAGGCCTGGAAGCACGAATCCGAACGCCAGCTGAACGAGACCGAACAGGATCAGGAGATACCCGAAGGCTCTGCCGCCCAACGTGGCCCACCGTGTGGCTCGCTCCAGATCCCCGGTCACGGCCCATACGATCGAGCGGAAGATCCGTCCGCCGTCCAGCGGGAAGCCGGGGATCATGTTGAACACCGCGAGCACGAAGTTGAGCAGCGCGAGGAAGCCGACCACGGCTTCGATCGGAGCCGGCCACCCGGCCCCGTCAGCGAGACGATTCAGTCCATAGAACCCCGCCGCGAGCGCGAGACTACACAGCGGGCCGGCGATCGTGAGCAGGAACTCGTCCTTGGGCCGCTTCGCTTCCTCACGCGCTTGGGCGATTCCACCGAAGATGAACAACGTGATGCCCTCGACCGCGATGCCGCGCGCGCGCGCGACGAGCGAGTGCGCCAGCTCGTGCAGCAGGACCGACAGGAAGAACAGCACGGCGGCGGAGATCCCCATCGCGAAGTAGAGGGACTCGGCATACCCCGGCAGCTGCCTCGGGAACTCGTGCACGCTGAACGTCCACACGACGAGGGCCGCGATCAGGAACCACGAGTAGTCGATTCGGATCGGGAATCCGAACCAGCGGCCTATGCTGAATCCACCCAGCAAATGATTCTCCTTCGCCCTGTATTAGCGCGTTCGGTCCTCAAGCGGTCGGAATCGGGAGCGCCCGCCGGCGCAATTCCAACGGAGCCTCCGTTGGCTCACCGCCGAACCTGCGCCACCATCGCCGCTTTCGCCGAACCACGAGACACAGGCGGCCTCCCGCCAGATTCACCACCTCCACGAACGCCTGCTCCGCGTCCTCCGGAACCCGGACGGAATAGGCGCGGTCTCGCCACCCGAACCGAGCTTCCTTCGCGCCGGCCGGGATCGAAGCTTCCAGGAACAGCTCCGAGTCGAGCCGCACTACACCGTCCGCGGCGGCAGGCACGGCGCGATAAAAGGACGTGTCGAACGGCCGGCCCGCCAGCCGCAACAGGTTCTGCTCCTCGGCCCAGTCGTACTCGTCCAGCCCACTCTCCCCCGCCGCGACCTCGCGGTGGTGCAGGAGCTCGTGGAGGATCGTCTCCCACAGCTCCCCCTCCCAATCGAACGTCGGGTCGCGACCCGCGAGCTCGTTGAAGGACCCATGATACAGGACGAGCAGCGAGCGCATTTCCCCGTCGCCGCCGAAGCCGCTGGGCCAGTTGTCCGTCAGACATTCGCCGAGTGTGAATACTCCCTCGAAGCTCGGGTGCGGGACCGCTCGTGCCTCCACGGACAGAGCCTCGATGCCCTCGTGAAGACTCGGTGGGATCTCGTCCCACATCCGTCCGGCTACCTGTTCGAACTCGTCGAGCTGCAACACGCCTCCGTGATTCTCGCCCGGGCAAGGCGGCCCCCGGTCAGCTGCTGGTCGGCTCCTGGTCGGCTCCTAGTCGTCGGCTCCGTTGCCGATCGCTCCGTAGCGCCCCCGGTAATACAGCAGAGGCCCCATCGAGTGATCCCCTCCGACATCCTCCCCTCCGACATCCTCCCCTACGTCGGCCGCGATCACGCGACCGATGAAGATCGTGTGATCTCCGGCGGGGACGGAGCGGACGACCGAACAATCACAATACGCGAGCGCGCCCTCTAGGATCGGCGCTCCGGTCTGACTCGACCCGTGGGGCAGCTCCGCGAACTTCCGGAGGCTCTGCGTCGCGAAGTGGCGCGCCAGCGCTTCCCCGGATGCGGACAGGAGGTTGAGCGCGAAGACTCCCGACTGCACGACGGCGGTGTGGGTGGCTGCGTCATGGTTCAGACAGACCATGACCAGGGGTGGCTCCAACGACACCGAGCACACGGCCGTCGCCGTCATTCCGTGCGGCTCGCCCTTGGAGTCACGCGTGGTCACGATGACCACGCCTGCCGCCAGGTGCGAAAGGACCGTCCGGAACCCCTCGGGACTCACGACCATGGGCTACAGAACGACCGTACGATCGGGTTCTTCCCCTTCGCCGACCGCGCTGGCCGCACGACGCGAGAGCCACCTGTTCAGCGCGAGGAACGCGGTCAGCGCGATGGCCCACTGAATGAGCACCGTGCCCACGTTGAAGGTGGAGAAGAGCGTGAACGACGCGCGAAGATCCTCGAGATCGATCGCCTGCCACAGCCACCACACGGTCAGCACGATCGCTTCGATCGCGACGAGCCTCATCGCCACGTTGAACCAGCGGCCGATCCGCATGTCGGAGCCCGCGCTGTTGACCAGGGTCCGCCGGAAACGGTCGACGCCATACCTGTACGTCATGTGGGCGAAGAAGAAGCCCGCCACCATCAACCCGACGCCCCACACCCAATCCTGGTTGCGGAAGACCTCGATCCAGATCGCGGAGGGAAGACCGAGCAGGAAACCGAGACTGCCCACCGTCAGGATGGCCTTTCGGCGCGTGACCCCGGCATCTTCGAGCACGCGCGAGGCGAGCTCGATCATCGCGATCAGGCTGCTCCACGCGGCGAACACCAGCGCCAGGAAGAAGAGCACCATGAAGACCGAGCCGCCCGGCATCCGGCCGAACAGCTGCGGCACCCAGATGAACGTGAGTCCCTCGTTGCCCGCCCCTACGATCTGGTCGGCGGCCGCCGGCATGATCGCGAACACGGTGCAGAGCACCATGATGCCCGCCAGCAGTGAGACCGAGTTGTTTCCGAACCCAAGCAGGAACGCGTTGAGAGTGGTGTCCTCGCGCGCCCGCAGGTACACGGCGTAGGCGGTGATGAGTCCCCAGCCGGCGCCCGTGTCCCATGCGTTTTGCGTAAGCGCCTCCAGCCAGAGGCGGGCCGACAGGAGATCGCCCCAATCGGGAGCCAGAGGCGGGCCGACAGGAGATCGCCCCAATCGGGAGTGAACAGGAACGCGAGCCCACGGCTCGCGCCGTCGAGCGTGACGGCCCGGATCGCGAGCACGATGACCAGAAGCAAGAGGCTCGGAATCAGGACACGGGCCGCGTTCTCGATCCCCTTCACGCCGCGCATGACGACCCCGACCCCCAGGACCATCGCGAGGGCGTGCGTGGCGATCGCCCATGGAGACCCGATGTACCCGGTCCAATAGGCGTTCGCCGCATCGACCGAGGTCATCGGAACCGAGGCCGTGACCGAGCCGATCAGGTAGCGGATCGTCCAGCCCATGACCACCGAGTAGTAGAACATGATCGCGGTGGCCACGAACGCGATCCACGCACCCATCCACGTGTGGCTCGGACCGGCGAGCTGGCGGAACGCCCCCAGGGGACCGCGGCGCGTCTCCTTTCCGGCCGCGAACTCCACGAGGATCAGTGGCACCGACCACAGCAGGAGAAAGACCACCCAGGCGACGAGGAACGATCCACCACCATTGGAGGCGGCTACACGCGGGAAGCGCCAGATGTTGCCGGTTCCCACCGCCATCCCGAGCATCGCGAGCATGGTCGCGGATCGAGACGAGAACGCGGGTCTCGTCATTCGCTTCCCCCCTCAGCAGCCGTGGATTCGTCGGATAGGGTCGTGTGCGCCGGCCCGATGACACCGAGGAGCCAGCGGTCGACCACCTGATTGAAGGCACCCGGCATCGAGATGTGCGACATGTGGCCGGTGCCGGGAATCGTCTCGTACAGCGCATCGGGGATCGCCTCGGCAATCGCGAGCGCCCACGCCACGGGAACGTAAACATCCTCGGGTCCCTTGACCACGAGCGCCGGCACGGTGATCGAGCTCAGCTCGGGGTGCAGGTCCGACCCCTTGAGCAGGTCGACCCGGCGGCCCGACACACTCGCCGGCGTGGTTCGTGGGCCCGTGTACAGCGCGTAGTCGACCAGCTTCTCTCGACCGGGCGAGTTGTCGAAGATCCACACGCCCAGACGGGACCACAGCCGGGCCAGCACACGGCCGGCGGCGGTTGGCAGATACCGTGTCGAGAGCCTCGCGAAGGGTACCAGCGCCACCCGGTTGAACCCCAGATGCTCGTACGAGACCCGCGCGAGCGGATTCGTGAGCACCAGCCCGATCAAACCCTCCGGGTATTTCGAGGCGAATCGCACAGCGATCGCGGAGCCCAGGCTCTGTCCGACCAGCACGACCGGTCCCGTGTCGAGACCCTCGATGAGCTCGTTCAGGTCGTCGGCGAATCGAGAGAAGTCATGCTCGGGCGTGATGTGCGTCCGGAGGTCCGCGGCGACGACGCGGTAACGCTGTGCAAACTCGGGGAGCTGGAAACGAAACGTCTCCTTGGGGCCATCCGCGCCGGGCACCCAGAGGATCGTGGTCCCCTCTCCGGCATCGACGACCGACACCTCCTCGCCGTCCGAATAGCGGAATCGACGCTCGGGGAGCAACCCTCCGTCCGGACCACGAACCCGAGGTCGCTCGAGCGAGGCATTCCTTCGCAGTATGGCCCGGGCGTAGGCGACGCCGGCCACGCCGGCGGCCACCCCGGCCCCGAACCGCCTCAGTCGAGCCACTCGGATACGCTGTCCAGCAGCGGCCTCGCGGTCAGCTTGTCCGCCCCGAGCTGCGTGGCGAGCTGACCCGCGTCCTCGCGTTGGCCGGCGGAGAGGATCTCGCCGAGGAACGAGCCGGCGGCCGGGTTCAGGTACCAGTCCTCATCGAAGCGATCACGCAGCACCCGCCGCAGGATGGCAGACAGCATCCAGCCGCGGAGCTGTCGGGCCACCCAAAAACCGCGCCTCACATCCTCCAGGTAGGTTCGCTCATCGTAGCCGAAACCGGTCGCCCCGCTGATAAGCTCGACGTACCGGGGCGCCATCTGACCGGGCCGCTCGGCGTTGGCGAGCTCCAGCTCATACAGGAGTCGGGCCGCGTGGAGCCGCAGTCGACCGAGCTTGAGGAAGGCCGCGAGGCGCCGGTATTCCTCGAGCTCCGGACCCTCCATCCTGGTGGTGCGCTCCGCCCAACCGGCATCCAGCACCAGGGATTCGAACAGCAGGGCGAACGTCTCTGTCACGGCGGAGTCGCCCAGCGCCCGATACTCGAATGGAAGCCGTGCGCCCGTATAGGCGAAGTGCAGGACGTGCCCGATCTCGTGCAACAGCGACTCGCAGTCACCCCAACCACCGACTCGTGGGGCGACCAGCACCACCCGGCCCGGCACCTGGAGCCCGACACTGAAGGACTCGCTCACCTTCAGCGGCCGGATGTCCAGATCCAGCTGCACCTTCCCGTTCGCCTCCAGCGGCAGGCCCAGCTCGGCCAGGTCGCGCTGAATCGCGGCGAGAACGGAGGGGAGCCCGAAGCGGTCGGCCAGCCACGACATCCGGCGCAACCACAGGAGGTCGGGCTGCTTGCCGTCCTCGGGATCGATCGAAAGGTGAGTGCGTGCGTGGCGCCGCAGGTGCTCCCGGTAGGCGTCCTCCGTGTGCGAAAGGATTCGCACCGCTTCCCGTGCCAGTCCGCGGATGTTGATCCCGGCCAGGCGCTCACGGGCCTCGACGTAGTCTCCGAAGCCCAACTCGGCGACGGCTTCCCTCTCGCGATAGAGGATGTCGATCTGGAGAGCGGCCGCCTCTTCGAGCCGCGCGTTGCGGGCTTCGCTCCACGCGAGTCGTTCGCCGCGGTCCGCCGTCTGCGCCACTCTCGCCGGCACGCGCCGCAGCGGAAGCAGGCTGGGCCCGCGGCGAACGGTGGCGCTCGCCTCCCAGGCCCGGAGCTGGTCTTCGAGCGGGGCGAGGTCGGCTTCGACCCGCTGATCGGCGACCCAGGAGAGGAGCCAGCCGAGCCTGCGTCTTTCATCGCCGGTTGCCTCGGCGAGCCCCCGCTGGAGCGCGGGAAGTACCTCCGGATCCCGCAGCAGCCGGTGGTGCTCGTACAACGGACCGAACTCGGACCGCTCCTTCAGACCCGCTTTGGTCTCATACCGCTCGGCAGCGATCGCGCTCTTCAGGCGCTCTGCCGTGTCGCGAATCTCGGGGATGCCCAGAGACATGGTCCGAAGCGGCCGTCAGGCCGTCGAGGCAACCCCCGGCAAGCGCCGCAGGGCGTCCATCAGATAGGGCTCCAGGCCCGCCATGGGCACGCGTTCCTGCTCGAGGGAGTCCCGGTCCCGGACCGTGACAGTCTCATCCTCGGTCGTCTGACCGTCGACCGTGATGCAGAACGGCGTCCCCGCCTCATCCTGGCGGCGGTATCGGCGTCCGATGGACCCCGCCGCGTCGTAGAACACGTTCAGCCTCCCCCGAAGCGCGGAGGCGATATTGCCCGCGATTTCCGGCATCCCGTCCTTTTTCACGAGCGGGAAGACCGCCGCCTTTATGGGTGCAAGGCGGGGGAGTAACCGCAGGACGACCCGCTTCTCACCAGCCACTTCCTCTTCATGATACGCATCCGCGAGCACGACGAGCATGGTGCGGTTCAAGCCGGCGGAGGTCTCGATCACGTACGGGACGAACCGATCCCCCGAGGCGGGGTCGAAGTATTCCAGCTTCTTTCCGGTATGGGCTTGGTGGGCCTCGAGATCGTAATCGGTGCGATTGTGTATCCCCTCGAACTCCTGCCATCCGAACGGGAACCGATACTCGATATCGAACGCCGTCTTCGCGTAATGGGCCAGCTCGTCGGGGCCGTGCTCGTGGAATCTCAACCGCTCTCCGCGGATGCCCAGCGATTCGACCCACGCCATGCGGCGCGTCATCCAGGTCTCGAACCACTCCTCATCCGTGCCGGGCTTCACGAAGAACTGCATCTCCATCTGTTCGAACTCGCGCGTCCGGAAGACGAAGTTCCCGGGGGTGATCTCGTTCCTGAACGCCTTGCCGACCTGCGCGATCCCGAACGGGACCTTCGCGCGCGCACTGTCGAGCACGTTCCTGAAATTCACGTAGATCCCCTGGGCGGTCTCGGGGCGCAAATAGACCACCGCCGCGTCTTCCTCGACCGGCCCCATGAACGTCTTGAACATGAGGTTGAATTGTCGCGGCTCGGTGAACTCGCCCGTCGTTCCACACACGGAGCACTGCTGCTCTTCGGGACGGCCGGCCACGATCGCCTCCAGCTCGTCGGCTCGGAAGCGCCGGTGACAGTTCCGGCACTCGACCAGGGGATCCGAGAAGCCACCGACGTGTCCGCTGGCCACCCAAACATCCGGGTGCATCAGGATCCCGGCGTCGATCCCGACGATCTCCTCGTGTCGGTAGACCATCTCTTCCCACCACGCAGATCGAACGTGCTCCTTCAACTCGACCCCGAGCGGGCCGTAGTCGTAGACCGAGCCGATTCCGCCGTAGATCTCGGACGACTGAAAGATGAAGCCCCGCCGCTTGCACAGTGAGACGAGCTTCTCCATGAGCTCGGGCGGGTGCGGGGCGGCCTCGGCGGCCTCGTTCTGCTCTTCGGTATCGAGGTCGGGAGTCATCGGCTCCGGAGTCGTCGGTGACGCGGCTGAAGTCCAAGTCTCACGTGGCGCTGTCACGCCCGCAAACAAAGCCGGAGCCGAGAAAGTCGGCTCCGGCACGGGCCGAAAAGGATAGCCCTCGATGGGGACGCCGCCAAGGACGACGAGGCCCCGCGGCTGCCCGATAAGCGACCGCGGGGCTCTCTTCTGTCCGAGGCGGTTCGGGCCTCAGCTTCCCGATTCGGCGGCCGTGACCCGCTTCTCCTCCCTGGGAGGCGCGTTCTTCACATGCATGTCCAGCCAGCGGTCCGTCTCCCACAGCATGTGCAGGAGCGACTCGCGGGCCACATACCCGTGGCTCTCATGCGGCAACATGACGAGCCGTGCGGTCGCACCCAGACCCTTCAAGGCCGCGTAATAGCGCCGGCTCTGGATCGGGAAGGTGCCGGAGTTGTTATCCGCATCGCCATGAATGAGAAGGATCGGCTCGTTCACCTTCTCGGCATGCATGAACGGCGACATGGTGAAGTAGATCTCGGGCGCCTCCCAATAGAGCCGCTCTTCGGCCTGGAACCCGAACGGCGTGAGCGTCCTGTTGTACGCCCCGCTCCGCGCGATCCCCGCTCGGAACAGATCGGAATGCGCGAGCAGGTTACCGGTCATGAACGCTCCGTACGAGTGCCCTCCGATCGCCACCCGATCGGGATCCACGACTCCGCGCCGGACCCCTTCTTCGATCGCCGCCTGAGCGTTGGCGACGAGCTGCTCGCGGAACGTGTCGTTCGGCTCCGCATCGCCCTCGCCCACGATGGGCATCGAGGCGTTGTTGATCACCGCGTACCCGCGGGTCACGTAGGGAATCGCGCCCCAATAGCTGACGGTCTTGAACTGGTAGGGTGAGTCCGTGCGCTGACCGGCGGCATCCAGACTCTTGAACTCGCGCGGATAGGCCCACACGAACGCGGGCAGCGGGCCATCTCGCTGGGCCTCGTAGCCCGCCGGCAGATAGATGGTGGCGCTGAGCGGCACACCGTCCCCGCGCTCGTACTGGATCGCCTCTTTCTGGATGTCCGCGAGCTGCGGATAAGGGTGTGGGAAGTCCGTCACCGCGGTGGCATCGCCCGATTCCACATCACGCACGTAGAAATTGGGCGGGTCGGTGTTCGTCTCACGCCGGGTAAGCAGCTTCGTCCCCTCGTCGTCGATCAGCGTGATAGGAAACTCGTAGTAAGGTGCCTCAGAGCGGAACAGCTCCTCGACATCGCCGCTCTCGAGGGTGAGCCGGCGCAGGAACGGACGATTGCCCTCCGGCGAAGCGCCCTGCCCCGTCAGGAACACGGTCTCCCCGCCGTCAGCGGTCATGATCACCCTCGTGCCGTGCTCCGTCGGACGGGTGAGCGGGCGGCCGGGATCGTTGTACCGGTCCTCGTACGAGAGATCGAACAGGACACGCGGCTCCGAGGGCATGTCGGGGCTCACCAGGTACACGCGGCTCTGGCGCGTGGACCACCAGCGCTCGCTCACGAGGGCGAAACCCTCCTCTGCCCACGAGATCCCCGCGTAACGGAGCGGGAGCGTCGCGATCGCCACGGGCTCGCCCTCGAACGGGGCTCCCAGGGTGAACACCCGGTCGCGCTCGTCCGCCTCGGCGTGTGCGTCCCCTCCGTCCAGCGCCTCCACCCAGTACAGGGTCGCGGCTTCATCGGCCCGCCAGGCGATGGACCGGATTCCGGTGGGCACCGACCCGAACGCCGTCGGGACGTTCTCGGCCAGCGGCAGGTCCACGATCTCCTTCACGAGATTCCCGTCCAGATCCAGGACCGTGATCCGATTCGGGAACCGACTACCCGGCACCAGATACGAGAACGGCCGGTGCGTCGCGGCGACGAGCACGTACTGGCCATCCGGGGAGGGGTTCGCCGTCCGCACGAGCCACGGCTCTCCCAATCGAGCCACATGGCCGTCGAGATCGACCCGCACCAACTGGGTGATCACGTGGTGCTCGAACAAGGCCTCGTCGTAGGGGTTGGTCAGAAGATCCTGGTAGGTGCGTGCGGGTGCCGCCTCGCCGGTGGTCTCCTGGATCACCGGTCCCACCGGCACACGCGGGGCCTCGGGCGCCGGCCCACGCGCTTCGGGGATCGTGCGCACGACCAGCGTGCGGCTGTCGGAGACCCACTCGTATGCGCTGCCGTAGTAGGCGTCGTTGACGGCGGCATCCAACAACCGCCGGGCGCGAGCGCTCGCCACCTCGGCCACCCACATCTCGATCCGGTCGTCGCGGTCGAGGGTGAACGCGATGTGGGTGCCATCGGGCGACCAATCCACGTTGCGAATCCGCGATTCCGGCGGCAGTCCGACGATCGGCCGCTCCTGCCCATCGAGCGTTCTCAGGGCGAGATCCGAGAATGGCCGGGCTCGGCTAGGACCGTTTGTGCGCGGATTGATCCGCAGGCCTGCCAGCCGTAGCTCGGGTTCCGACACCTCCGCGATGGTGGGCAGGCTCGGGCGCTGCATGAGCAACAGGACCGTGCCGTCCGGGCTCAAGCTCACACCCGGGGTGATGGGTGCGTCCACCAGCGCAGCCAGCTCGGGCGGCGGTATCTGATACGTCTCCTGCGCCGGGGCGGAAACGGCCGTCAGCAGCAGCGACGCGAGGACCATTAGGGGGCTCGCGGCCTTGGCGCACCGCGGGATTTTCGAAGCGAGCGAGGTCATCATGGCTGTCGACTCCGGAAGCGGGACAGCGTAGTCCGTGTGCGGATGTTTGACGATAGGCCGCATCGGGGGACGCGGGCAAGCGCGGCCGCCCGCGAGGTCGCCGGTCCATTGACGTCGCGCATCTCGACACCAGAGCTTTGCGACATGGAGACGCTGGCCGCCTCCGTGGCCGCGCGTCGGCCACGGTTCGACGTAACGGACGCGAGTCGGATCGCCGCGGAGCTCTGGGGTCTGGAGGCCATTGCGCAGGAGCTCCCGAGCGAACGCGACCAGAACTTCCTCCTGGTCGATCGGGCGGCTCAGCGCTTCGTCCTCAAGATCGCGAACGCGGCCGAGCGCCGCGAGATTCTCGACCTGCAACTGTGCGCCCTGGAGCACGTCTCGGTCGCGGGGCTGCCGTATCACTTCCCCAACGCCCGACCCACGGGCGACGATCGGCTGCTCGCCACGATCGAATCGCCCGGCGGTGAGACACACCTCGTGCGCCTTCTCACCTACGTCCCGGGACGGCCGCTGGGGCCACGCATGCGCTCGCCGGAGATCCTCGCCGAGCTGGGTCATTTCCTCGGCTCGTTGGACAGGGTGCTCGGCGAGTTCGCGCACCCGCAGGCGGAGCGCGAGCTCGTGTGGGATCTGGCCGGGGCCGCGGAGCTGATACGAGAGCACCTGGCCGCGATCGACGATACGGGACGCCGTGACATGGTGACCCGATGTCTGGACCGGTACGAGGAGCATACGGTCCCGCACCTCCCGGAGCTCCGCACGAGCGTGATCCACAACGACGCGAACGAAGCGAACATCCTCGTGCGCTCACCGATCCCCGGTACCGACGAGACCCTGGCCCCTCGCATCACGGGGCTGATCGATTTCGGTGACATGGTGCGCTCCTGGACGGTGGCCGAGCTCGCGGTCGCGTGCGCGTATGCCGCGATGGAGTCGAGCGATCCGGTCGGTGTTTGCGCGCGCGTCGCGCGCGGGTATCACGCGGCGTATCCCCTGCACGAGCCCGAGATCGATGCGCTCCTGGATCTCGTTCGTCTGCGGCTGTGTCTGAGCGTCGTCGTCTCGGCTGTCCGCGCCGGACACGAGCCGGGGAACGAGTACCTCGTGGTCAGTCAGAAGCCCGCGTGGGAGCTGTTGCACCGGTTCGAAGCGGAGCCGGGGCCCGAGTTGGCGAGGTATCGCCTCCGCGACGCTTGTGAGCTGGACCCCTGCCCCGCGGGGACCCGCGTGTCGGCGTGGCTGGCCGCGGGAAGCGCGGACGTGCGACCGGTGGTGAGAACGGATCCGTCCGCCGCCGAGCCCACCGTCTTCGACCTGAGCGTGGCGAGCCCGGAGGGCGGAGCGGTCGAGACGCCAGACGACATGGAGGCGTGGACGCGATCTCTGTTCCGCCGGGTAGAGGACGCGAACACCGATCTCGGCATCGGCCGCTACGACGAGGTCCGCTGGTGCTACACGGGCGATGCTTTCCGAGCCGAGCGCGACGAGCGTGACGAGTGGCGAACGGTGCACATCGGCCTCGACCTGTTCCAGCCACCGGGCTCCCCGGTGTGCGCACCGCTCCCCGGTGTCGTTCACAGCTTCGCCGACAACGCCGACCGCCTCGATTACGGCCCCACGATCATCCTCGAGCACGAGGTTGCGAGCGGCCCCCTCCGCTTCTGGACCCTCTACGGTCACCTGTCGCGCGATTCTCTGGAGGGGCTGTGCGAAGGGAAGCGGGTCGAGGCGGGTGAGGTCTTCGGACACATTGGTGATCGTCCGGCGAACGGCGACTGGCCGCCCCATCTGCATTTCCAGATCATCGCGGATTTGCTTGGCCAGAGCGGGACGTTCCCCGGCGTCGCGGCACCGGGGCAGCGAGACGTGTGGCTGAGCGTGAGCCCCGATCCGAACGCGCTCCTCGAGCTCTCGGGACCGACCCGGGCCCCGCGGCACCCACCACCGGAGACGCTGGTCGATGAACGAGCCCGCCGGCTGGGCCCATCGTTGAGCCTCTCGTATCGAGCCCCGCTCCACCTCGTCCGCGGACGCGGCGCGTATCTGTACGATACCGATGGACAGCCCTTCCTGGACTGCGTCAACAACGTGGCGCACGTCGGACACAGTCATCCCCGCGTGGTGGACGCGATCCGGCGACAGGCGGCGGTGCTCAACACCAACACCCGCTACCTGCACGAGGGGATCCTCCGCTACAGCGAGCGCCTGACCGCTCTCCTGCCGGACCCGCTCCGCACCTGCTTCTTCGTGTGCTCGGGGAGCGAGGCGAACGAGCTCGCTCTACGAATGGCGCGGGCTCATGCGGGGGGCGATCAAGTGATCGTGATAGAGGGAGCGTACCACGGGAACACGCGCGCGCTCGTCGACGTTAGTCCGTACAAGTTCGATGGTCCGGGTGGGGAGGGCGCTCCGGAGCACGTGCACGTCGTCCCGATGCCGGACGTGTACCGCGGCCGGTACCGGGACGACGACCCGGACGCGGGGACGCGATACGCGGCGCATGTGCGCGAGGCGGCCAACGGCGCTGCGGAGCGTGGGCTCGCGGCGTTCGTGTGTGAGGCGCTCCTCGGGTGCGGTGGACAGATCCCGCTTCCCGCGGGGTACCTGGCGGCAGCGTTCGAGAATGTTCGGGAGGCGGGTGGGGTGTGCATCGCGGACGAGGTACAGGTCGGCTTCGGTCGGGTCGGGTCCCACTTCTGGGGGTTCGAGACGCACGGGGTCGTCCCCGACATCGTCACTCTGGGCAAGCCCATCGGGAACGGCCATCCGATCGGCGCCGTCGTAACGACGCCCGAGATCGCGGCCTCCTTCGACACGGGCATGGAGTATTTCAACACCTTCGGCGGCAACCCCGTCTCGTGCGCGGCTGCGCTCGCCGTGCTCGACGTGATCCGGGACGAGGACCTGCAGGAGCGTGCCGGCCGGGTCGGGGCGCGTCTCGCGGACGGGCTGAGGGGACTCATGGAGACACGCTCGTTGATCGGCGATGTGCGCGGAGATGGGCTGTTCCTGGGGATCGAGCTCGTATTGGACCGCAGGACGCGGGAACCGGCCCCCTCCCACGCCGCGCTCGCCGTCGAGCGGATGAGACAGCGTGGCATCCTGCTGTCGACCGATGGCCCGGATCACAACGTGATCAAGATCAAGCCGCCACTCGTCTTTTCCGAGACGGATGCCGACCACCTCGTGGCCTCGCTGGACCAGGTGCTGTCGGAAGATGCCTTCCGAACTTGATCGGGACACGGATCTCGATCAGCGGGATCGAGATCGTGTCGCACGGGTTGGTATCGGGCTTGCTCCACAGGGCGTGAGCCGGGCTCGCCCCGGTTCTTCGAATCCCCGAGCAGACAAGGAATCAGGAGGTTGAGGATGGGAAGGATGCGGATGTCAGGCGTGGCCGTTCTGGCAGTAGCGCTCGGCGCCGGTGCGTGCTCGAGTGGCGAAGCGCCCGGAAGCGTGGCCGAACGCTTCTGGCAAGCGGTTCAAGAGCACGATCGCGAGACCGTTCTCGCCCTGTCCATCGAAGCCGACGGCATGTCGATGAACCTGGACGATGATAACACGGCGATGGAGGACCTATCGTTCGGCGAGACCGTCATCGATGGTGACCAGGCGCTTGTCGAGACGCAGATGAGTGCCGTGACGGAGGAGCGCACCCTTGACCTCGCCTTCGAGACGGCGCTCGCGAAGCGAGATGGCGAATGGCTCGTCGATCTCGATGAGACCGGCAGTCGCATGATGAAGTCCGTGCTCGGAGTCTCGATGCAAGAACTCGGAGAGGCCATGGCCGAAGGCATGAAGGGCGCCATGGAGGGCGTGGCCGAGGGCATGGCCGAGGGCATGAAGGAGCTCGGCGAAGCCATGGAAGAGGCTACGAAGGAAGCCGGATCCAACCCGGACGACCACCGCTAGCGATCCAGCGTTCGAAACCACGGGTAGCGGGCCTCGTCGGGCTCGCTGCCCGACGGGCGTTACGTGCCGGCTCTGTCAGGCCGCTGCGAGACGCGCTGGCCGGCCGGAGCTTCCCAGCGCCCTGCTGACGAACCCGCCCCACCACCAGCTCGGCGATTCTCTCTTCCAGTAGCCCCTTGCTCGCACACACGACGGGGGCGGTGCTGGTGCCACCTGGCTTGAGTGCCGTCGCCGACACGGTCGTTCCCATGCGTGATTGCAGGTCCGTGACGCCGGTGACCTCGCTGACGACGTTCAAGGTCACGACGTAGCTGTCGGCCATCGGCCGTCCGGTGGCATCGACGCCGCAGCGCAGGTATTTCGACAGACGGTCTCCGGCCAATCGCCTTCGCACCCGAAACTGTCGGTTGCCGACCTCCTCGCCCGGGCGGGAATACGTCACCTCGATGCCGAGCTCCTCATACGTCGCCACCGCCGCGGTCCAGGCGTCCTCTGCTGAGGCACCGAGGTCGGTCTCCACCGTGTAGGTCGACGGAGCCAGGGTCACGTGCGCTCCATCGCCCGTATACACTTCGCGAGTCGGCGCGCCTGGCGCCTCGGTTCGGGTCGTGTTGGTGGTTGCGCCGGCGCAACTCGACGCGATCAGGGCCGCCGCCAAGGCTTTCAACAAACGCACGCTGCACCCCCTTGTCTGGAGAGGTCAGACACCCGGCCGATCGCGGCGTTCCCCGGCACGCTGCTCAGCCCTCCTGGTCGGCGGCCTCGGCCACCCGCTCGTCGTCGTGCGTGCCCCAGCGCTCGAACCACTTCCTCAGGTAGAGTTGCGTGCGTAGGAAATTGGACGGCACCCTCGAGGTCCCGTGCCACTCGTCTTCGAAACGAATCATCGCCGTCGGCTTTCGCTGCGCCTTGAGCGCCTGATAGAACTGCTCGGTCTGCGAGATCGGCGTGCGCATGTCGAGCACGCCCGTCATCAGCATGGTGGGCGTCGTCACGTTCCCGACGTGCATGAGGGGCGAGCGCCGAATGTGCTCGCTCGGATCCTCCCACGGGAATTGCTCGAAGTCCGCGTACCAACGGAGGTAGTTCCCGTCCACCTGCCCGACGAAGCTGAACCAGTTGATCACGGGGCAATTGGACGACGCGGCGCGGAAGCGGTCGGTGTGCCCCACGACCCACGCGGTGAGCACGCCACCCCCCGAGCACCCGTACACGAACATGTTGTCTTCGTCCACGTACCCGCGTGAGATGACCTCGTCCACACCCGCCATGAGGTCGTGATAGTCATCTCCCGGGTACGCGTACTGGATCGCGTTGCCGAACTCGCTTCCATATCCGGAGCTCCCCCGTGGGTTCGTGTACAGCACCACATATCCGTTCGCCGCATGCTCCTGCCACCCGAAGTTGAACCCGCCCGTGTACATGCCGTGCGGCCCGCCGTGGATGACCAGCATCAAGGGATACTCGGCCATCGGGTCGAAGTCCGGCGGCTTGATCACCCACGCATGGATCGGAAGGCCATCGAACGACTCGTACCACACCTCTTCGACCTCGCCGAGCCGTCTGTCCTGCAGGATGTCCGCGTTCACCCGTGTGAGACGGGTGGTCTCGATCGGCCGGTTCAAGGAAAACGCGATCACGTCGCCCGGTTCGTGGGCATCGGTGCGCAGACCCACCGCCATCCCGGCGCGGTTGACATCGTTGAGTCCGAGGAGCTGCTTCCCCTCCGTGACCTGAACCACCTCACCATCCAGGGAAGCGTAGAACACGTTGGCGTATCCGTCGGCGCGGACGTTGAAGTAGACACCCCGCCCGTTCGGTGCCCAGAACAAGGCTCCCGGCGAGCGGTCCAGCGTGGTCGTCAGGGGGCGGGGATTGGACCCGTCGGCGTCCATCACGTAGAGCGCGGACTCGATGTAGTCCATGGTCGTCGTGTCGTGGCCCACGTAGGCGATATACCGACCATCGGGTGAGGGAACGGGACGACGATCCGGCCCCTTGCGGCTGGTGACCTGTGTGGTGGAGCGGGTCTGGACATCGAGCCTGTAGATCTCGCTCTCCGCCCAGCGATATCCCGCGTCCTCGGCCAAGAGACCGCTGAACAGCACGCTTCTTCCGTCGGGACTCCAGGTGGGCGAGCCGTGGTTGACATCGCCCTTCGTCAGCTGCCGGGGGGTGCCTCCTTCCGCGGGGACGAGGAAGATCTGCTGGAAGCTCTCCTCGAGGTAGCCCTGTCGGTCCTGCCGGTAGATGAGCCGCTCCACGATGCGGGGATTCTTGGTCCAAGTCGCCCCTTCGGGCTTCGGGAGCTTGATGCCCCAGTTCCGCGAGGTGGGCTCCTCGGCGGGGACTCGCATCCTGAACGCGAGCCGGGTCCCATCCGGCGACCAGGCCAGATCGGACGGACTCTCGGTGAGGCGGGTGACCTGGGAGACCGATCCCTCCGCATCCATCCAGCGGAGGAAGATCTGTGAGTTCCCATCCTCGTCACGGTCCACGAATGCGAGACGCGTCCCGTCCGGCGACCAGCGCGGCGATGAGCCGTCGATCAGGTGCCGGTTTCGCGTGCCGTCGGCCCGCACGATCCAGATGGACGACTCCCAGCGGTCGTTCAGCTTGTCCACCCAACCGCGCGCGTAGACGACCTGCGAGCCGTCGGGAGAGATCCGTGGATCGCTCACTCGCTCCCAGTCGAGCCAATCGGCCACCTGGAGCCGGGCCTGCGAGTCGAAGTCCTGAGCCCGCAAACCGATCGGCGTGAGCGACGAAGCCGCCGTCAGAAGGAGTGCGAGGGTGGCGCCAAGAACGGTACGCTGGCCGGGAGTGCGAGCGATTGATCCAAGCATGGTACCTCCAGGGGCATGGGAGGCTGCGGAAGAACCCTGGCGGGTCGCGTTACGGACGCGACAGCCCCGGATCCAAGGCGGGGCGACGAGGGCATAGCCATAGCTACGTCGAGGAGCCCCAGGGGTACCCGCCCGAAGGGTG
>JBDHHV010000091.1:0-26245 GCA_039589195.1 Gemmatimonadota bacterium
AGTCGTAGCCAAAGCTACGGCGAGGAGGAGAGACGATGGATCAACTGCGCGACCCCCCTGCGCCGTTCAGCAGGCGTGGCGCGGTCACACAAGTAGGACGGTTACGGCGGGACAACCCCGTCTCCGGCGTTAGGGCGCCTCGACGTAGCTATGGCTATGCCCTCGTCGCCCCGCCGTGGATCCGGGGCTGTCGCGTCCGTAACGCGACCCGCCAGGGGCCTTCCGCAGCCTCCTAGATGACGCCTCGTTCGAGCCCCGCTCCGTCGCCGACGTCTCCCCGCGTGACCGCTATCTCGTGGGGCCGCGTAGAGGTGGAGGGGTCGGAGCACCCCTTCCGGGACGCCAAGCTCTTCCCGGGGGGCGCGCGCGAATGGGATTGGACCGAGACGGGAACCCACCACCGTCCGGGTGTGCAGCCGGCGGACCTCGAGGAGCTGATCGAGCGGGGTGCCACGACGATCGTGCTCTCGCGCGGCATGCTCAAGCAGCTACGCGTGCCCTCGGCCACGCGGGAGTGGGTGGAGGGCCACGGCGTGGAGCTGCACGTGCTCGAGACGGACGAGGCCGTGGATCGCTACAACGAGTTACGGGAGACGGTCGCGGTGGGGGCTCTGATCCACTCGACGTGCTGATTCGCGAAGAGAGTCCCCGCGACGGGGTCCGACAGGGCGGGAACAAGACGCCCGAGTCGTCCGGCCGGCCTCCCGGCTAGTCGTCGAACAGCGCCAGCTGCGGCCCGAGCGACGGACGCCGAAACGCGGCCGTCGATAGACTGGCCGAGCGACGTGTGAGGCCCACCCGGCGGGCCGAGAGCGCGAACAGCCGCGAAACCTCATCCGCGAAGGGTCCATCTCCCTTCATCCGGGAGCCGAAGCGTGGATCGTAAACGCGACCCCCGTGCAGATTCCGCATCCGATTCATCACCTTCTCCACCCGATCGGGGAAGTGGCGGGTGAGCCAGTCCTCGAACAGGGGTCCGACCGAGAGCGGAAGTCGAAGCATGATGTACGCGGCTCGCTGGGCTCCGGCTGCGGCCGCGGCTTCGAGGATGGCCGGGATCTCGTGATCGGTCAGGCCCGGAATCACGGGGGCCACCATCACCCTGACGGGAACGCCGGCCTCGGTGAGTCGCGCGATGGCGGCCAGGCGGCGGTCCGGTGTCGAGGTGCGAGGCTCCATCCGCCGTTGGAGCGATCGATCCAGCGTGGTGATCGACACCCCCACGGCCGCGGCGTCGTGTCGGGCCAGGTCCCCCAGGAGATCGACATCGCGGGTCACGAGGTGGTTCTTCGTGATGACCATGACCGGGTTGCGAGCCTCGACGAGCACTTCGAGACACCGACGCGTCAGTCGGAGTTTTCGCTCCGCGGGCTGATACGGATCGGTCACCCCGCTCAAAGCCAGGACTTGTGGCTCCCAGCGCGGGGACGCCAACTCCTGGCGCAATAGCCGCGGGGCGTCGCCCTTGACGAGGATCTTGGTCTCGAAGTCCAATCCAGCCGAGAACCCGAGGTATTCGTGCGTGGGTCGGGAGTAGCAGTACGCGCAACCGTGCTCGCACCCCCGGTATGGATTCAGGCTCGCGTCGAAGCCCACGTCGGGACTGTCATTGCGCGCGATCACCGAACGCGAGCGATCCTCCAGCAGCTCGGTCCCGGGGGCCGTGTCCTCGGCTGGATTCCCCGCCTCTCGCTCGACCACGAGGGGGAGAAACCGATTGGGGGGATTCCGTGTGGCCCCGCGGCCCCGGATCGGGGCTGGGGGTCTGGCCTCCGGGTGGGGCGGGGGACTCTCCATGCCGACCGCGTACCCGCCGGTGCGACGAATGTTTCGGTGTTTGTTCGGGTTCCGTGATCCCGCCTGTCGGACCCGGCGGCCCGCCAGGGTCTCTCATCCGCCTCTTGGAATGTCCTGTTTCCTAGAAGCTGATCCCCACCCTGAACATGAGTCCATCCAGGCGCGCGTCGCCCTCCGCGGAAAACGGCGGACCCGTCAGGGGGAAGTCGGTCTGTATGAACCGTGTGATCCCGAATCCGTACCGGACCTCGGGCCACAGCCGAAACCCGAAGCTCCATTCGAACCCGAGCCCCACGTCGATGCGGCTCGGACCGGTCTCCAGCAGGGCGTCGATCGCTTCGTCCGGGCTCGAGGGGAACATGAACACCGGTCCCGCGAGCAGATAAGGGCGCACCACGGGCACCGGCAGCCTGAGCCGGAAATCGAGTGGCACTTCGACGATCTCCAGATCGAAGTCCAGCGCATCGGTCGAACTGCTCACGTCCACGTCCACGATCCGGTGATAGATGACCGCGGGCCGAATCGCGAGCAGACCCAGGTTCACGTTGAGAAAAATGCCCAGGTGGAAGCCGTTCGGATCCTCTTCCAACGAGAACCCTTCCGCGACGTCCACGCCTTGAAGCATGTCCCGGTTGTACCCGCCGATGATGCCGATCTGCGCATCGGCGGCGCGGGGGGTTCCGATCAGAACGAGGAGCACGCATGCGAATCGGCATGCGCGTCCGACTCGGGACTTGCCCAGTGGCTGGCCCGCAGCGCGCTGGTGTGGCCGGCGGGTGCGCCACCGTGAGCGGTCTGGATTCACGCGTGTACGGATCTGTCCGGTTCGCCGGAAGCCCATCATGTCGGTAGCCTCCTGTGGCCCCCACCTCACCCCGTCCTTGCCCCGGCCCCCTCGCACTCTTCCGCGATCCCGCTGCGGGAGCCACCGAAAAAAGGCGGCGCTAACTTACAGACCGTCTCCAGACCGAGAAAGACACGTCCCCGAACTGGTCCCGATACCTGGCCGCACCTATTGTTCTGCGCACGATCCAGTGAGTCCCGCAGGAGGACGTAATGACTACACATCGCCTCGTACCCTTGCTTGTCACACTCCTGTCCGCGCTCGGCGCGAGCGTGAGCCCAGCGCCCGGTCAGCAGGCGGATCTCGTGTTACGCGGCGGCAAGATCGTGACGATGGATGACGCCAATCCGGAGGCGCAGGCGATCGCCGTGACGGGGGATCGGATCGCCGCCGTCGGGAGTGACGCACAGATCGCCGCCTACATCGGGGGAAGCACGCGCGTGATCGACCTCGGTGGCCGCCTCGCGATCCCGGGGTTCATCGAAGGGCACGGGCACTTCATGGGAATCGGGGGAGCCAAGCTGATCCTCGATTTGATGACGCCCGAATCCTGGGAAGAGATCGTACAGATGGTCGCGGATGCCGCGGTGGAAGCGCGGCCCGGGGAGTGGATCGAAGGTCGCGGCTGGCACCAGGAGAAATGGAATCAGGTGCCGGATCCGCTCGTGGAGGGGCTCCCGGTTCACGATGGGCTCAGTGCGGTGAGTCCCGATAACCCGGTGGTCCTGCGGCACGCCAGCGGCCACGCGTCCTTCGTCAACGCCAGGGCCATGGAGCTGTCGGGTATCACCGCGGACACCCCTGATCCGGATGGCGGGGAGATCGTGCGCGACATGGCGGGCGAGCCGACGGGCGTGCTTCGTGAGACGGCCCAACGACTGACCGGTCGGGCTCGGGCCGCCGCCGAGTCCCGGCGTACGCCCGAGGAGCGGGCGGCGGAGAGACGCGAGATGGCTCGGCTCGCGTTCGAGGACCTGCTGTCGAAGGGCGTTACCAGCTTCCATGATGCGGGGTCCGGCTTCGAGACGATCGACTTCTTCAGGGAGCTGGCCGACCGCGGCGAGATGCCGGTTCGACTGTACGTGATGGTCGGCGAGTCGTACGACGAGATGGAGGAGAAGCTCGCCGACTACCGGATGATCGGGTACGGGGACAACCGGCTCACGGTGCGCTCCGTCAAGCAGGTGGTCGACGGCGCGCTCGGGTCACACGGCGCCTGGCTCCTCGAAGCCTACGCAGACCTGCCACGAAGTAGCGGCCTCGCCACCAACCCGCCCGAGCAGATCGAGCGCGTGGCTCGACTCGCGATTCGGCACGGGTACCAGGTCAACACGCACGCGATCGGCGACCGCGGGAATCGAGAGGTCCTGGACCTCTACGAACGGACCTTCCAGGCGAACCCGGGTCGGACCGACCTGCGGTGGCGCATCGAGCACTCTCAGCACATCGCTCCGGAGGATGTTCCCCGCTTCGCCGGACTCGGCGTGATTGCCTCGATGCAGGCCATCCACGGGTGCTCGGACGGACCGTGGGTGATCCAACGCCTGGGAGAGACGCGGGCCGCGCAGGGTGCGTACGTGTGGCAGGACCTCCTCGCGTCGGGCGCCGTCGTGACGAACGGGACCGATGCCCCCGTCGAGGACGTCGACCCGATCCCGAGCTTCCACTGCTCGGTGACACGTGAGATTCGAGACGGGAGCGCCTTCTTCCCGGCGAACGCGATGACGCGTGAGCAGGCGTTGCGCTCCTACACGCTCAGCAACGCGTACGCGGCGTTCGAGGAAGATCTCAAGGGCTCGCTCACACCGGGAAAGCTCGCTGACATCGTCGTGATGTCGACGGACATCATGACGGCTCCCGCGGACGAGGTCGCTCGGGCGAAGGTCCTGTACACGATCGTGGGTGGCGAGGTGCTTTTCGAGCGGTAGCCGATCCGGCGTTCCTCAGCAGCCTCCTAGGACGGAGAACGGCGGCAGATGCCAGAGCGGCCCGTCGGCTTCCGCCGGTCGGGCCGCTCTCAATCGGCTCGGAAGGCCGAGCTCGGGCCAGTATGTGCTGCAGCCCTTCAGCGAGCTGCTCTAATGCCCCTTCTCGTGGATCTTGATCGCGATGGTCGGCCCGAATAGCTGGACCTCATCCATCGACTCGTCGCTGATCTCGATGATGGCGCCGGACTCCAACCCGTCCTCGAGCAGGTCTTCGAGCTCTCGCTTCAACTCGCGGAGCATGTCCCGCAGTCGTTCCTTCAGCCGGTCCGACACCTCGCTGCGGTCGCCCGCGTCGAGGCGATCGAGTCGGTCTTGCAGACGCTCCATGCTACGCGAGATCCGCTCACGGCTACGCTCGAGGTGTTCCCGGCTGCGCTCGATGCTCTCCTGGCTGCGCTCGAGAGAACGGCGACGACAGCAGCTTGACCGCTCGCCCTGCTCCAGCCAGTTCAGACGTCGGAGCTCGAGCAGCGCCTCGTTCTCACTGAGCTCGCGGAGCGCTTCGGACAAGCCCTCGTGCCAGGCCGCGTCCCAGTCCCCGAACTCCATAACGATCGGCGCCCGTCGCGAGACACCGGCGAAGGCGTGCCGCTGGTGCGAATGTCGGTGTCCCATGCGGTCCAGGACACGGGCCACGGCGCGCTCGGGCCCACGGTGCAGCCGCTCCGCCATGCGTGCGGCCTTCCGCAGATTGCCGGCCGCCATCCTCTGGGGCCTGCCGATCGCACCGGGCGGATCCGCCAACGTGACCGCCCGTGCGGCGAGCTCCAGTGTCGCGGCACTGGCTCGAGCCGGACCCGGAAGACCGGTCAGGTGGGCGGCGGTAGCCCAGGTGAATGTGATGAAGATCCATGCGAAGAAAGCGAGTATGGCGAGGGTGGCGAGCTTCCTCACTTCCAATTCTCCCGCGAGGTTCGGGTTTTGATATCGAGATTCAGATACAGATACGCGGGTCGTGGCCGTGAGGTTTCGAGTCGCTCGACCGGAAGATCGGCGAAAGGCTCCGCGTCTCGACCGCGTATCCTTCCTTGAGACAGGCCGGAAGCCGTAAAGGTTGTGTGGCAGGCTGCTGAAGAACTCTGGTGCGCCCTTCCAGCCTGCATGGACTCAGCGGCCTGCCTCGGGCGCCAGGCGGAGATAGACGTCCCCCCGAGCGCTCTCGGTCACCAACCGGTCTCCGAACCTGCGCAGCGAGATCGCCGTCACGTAGATCGTGGCCGCGGCACTCTCGCTCACCGCCTCGATGCGCAGGGCGTCGGCCTCGACGCTCGGGTCTCCGGGATAGGCGAGGATGCGAGCGGCTGCGGCTCGCTCCAGGAGATCGGCGAATGAAACCTCCAGAAGCTGGACCCCGTTGCGCGAGATACGCAGCAGGTTCTGCGACTCGTCCATGCGCAGGTCGATCGTGTCGGCCCCCGCCGTGAACCGGTCGGTCTGCAGGTCAGCGAAGGTGAGGGCGAAACCGAACCCGCGTATGGGTCGCAGCTCCTTCTGGGGCTGCGCCTGGTAGGTCACGAACTCGCCGATCCGGGCACCGTCGGGTCCCACCGGCTCCATACCCAGGTGACGCATGATCAGGTGAGCGCGTTCCCTCGCTTCGCCCCGCTCGGATGTCCCCGTGCCTCCGATCGTGTCGATCTCGGCCAGCCGCCCCTCGAACCACGGGTCGATCGATCCGGTGCCGTGCTTCTCGACGAGGTACCGCAGGACCGCGGTCATCTGCTCTCGGTCCTCGGCGGGCACCGCCGCCGTCGTCGCTCGCGCGGTGCCGTCCACCAGCACCCCCGCCCGTGCCAACAACCCCTCGAGTCGCTCTCGCTGGCTGGCCCGGGACACGGCGTACGCGGACCACGGACCCGCGAAGGTCAGGAAGGCGAGTAGCGCTAGGGTCGTGGGGATGATCCGAATGTTGCGCGATCGGGTCAGGGAGTAGAAGAACGCGATCCCCGCCAGCCACAGGGCGAGCACGGTCAGCAAGTATCGATGCTCGGTGACGCCGTACTGATCGATGCGCTTCCAGATCGCCAGGAGCAGCATGACGATCGAGGGGAAGAGCCCCACGTAGAACCAACGCGCGTATACCTCGATCCACCGTTGATCCGACCGCTCACGCTCCGGGTGCACCAGAAGGAGCGCGAGGATCCCGAGCGCCGCCAGCGCCGAGACGAGGTAGCCGATCCAACCGCTCGGCCACACCCGCGTGACGAGGATCCGCACGATGTAGGCGGTGACGATCGTCAGGTAGACCACCACGAGTGGGACGAGGACGAACTGAGCGAAGACCCTCAGACCCCGGGGGTAGTCGGTGACCCGCTGTAGCGCGCCCAGGTCCTTGGGGACCCCGGCCGTGAAGAACCACGTGTTGAATACGAGCCCGATCAATGCGAAGAGACGGAAGTAGCTCTCCTCCTCCACGGACACCCCCAGCAGGTTGTCGAGGGCCGCCAGCGCGATCGCGAGTCCCACGAACAACACGGCCGAGTAAATCCCGGCGGTCAGGAAACGGAGGAAGAGCGCCCTGTTGTACTGCCAGAAACCGCTATCCTCGTCGAGCCCGGCATACGGCAGAAACGCGGCGAGCAAGTGAAAGCCGATGCTGAGTTGAAAGTACCGGGTGAGCGCGATCGGATCCGACCACCTCGGCCAGGCGAAGAAGAACACCCCCAGACCGAGGATCCCGAGCAGCCTGGCCCATGCCCCGACCGCGACCCGGCGGGTGCGGCGCTCGGCGAACAAGGCGAGAGCGAAGAACAGCGGAAGTCCGAGGCTCGCGGATACGAACCAGCGAGCCCACATGCGACCGTCGTCGGAGTCTATCCCCAGGATGGCGGCGAGCGCCGCCAGGAGCGCGCTGGCGATGACCAGCGGGAAGCGCGCCACTGCGGAGCGGGCACCCTCCAGAGCTATTTGGAGCGACGGGAGTCTCATGTCGCTACTCCTGGCAGGTCATCGGAACCCCGGCTGCACGCGCTCGCTCAG
Organism: Gemmatimonadota bacterium; assembly: GCA_039589195.1. Taxonomy (GTDB): domain Bacteria; phylum Gemmatimonadota; class Gemmatimonadetes; order Palauibacterales; family Palauibacteraceae; genus JBDHAC01. Next base: position 7,609 of record JBDHHV010000091.1, read on the forward strand.
AAGCGGAAGCGCTGAACGAGGCGCTTCTCCGTCTCACCTTCTATCACCGCTTCGACCAGGACGTGCCGCTCCAGCCTTGACCCCTTCAGCTTCCGCCTGAGCAGCTCGTCCACCTGGAACACGCCGGCAGAGTTGCTCATCTCGATCCGAATGCGGACAGGATGCGTCTCACACGATTCGATGTGCAGCCCCTCGATCGCCGCCGCTGATACCGCGTGGATGCTGGTCGACCCCGCGGTGAACGGGATCCGCGAGCGGCCCTGGGCCATATCCAGTGCGTCCGCGATCCTCAGGATCCCGCCTTCGACCGTCAGGGGCCTGCCGCCCGATCGGTGGGAGATGATCGCGTGCTGGATCTCGGATCGCACGATCGTATCCAATGGCGGTTCGTACACCCCGGTGAGAAGCTCATCCAGAATCGGTTGTGCCACAAAGAGCGAGAAGCCCTCGTGGCCCTCACGGTGGATTGACATGCCCACGTCGTGGAACAGCGCCGCGAGGGCGACTACGACCTCGGCGTCGGCTCGCTCGAGACCGTAGTCCGAGACGACGTTCGGTTCCACGTCGGCCGCCATGAGGAGCCGGAGCAGACGAAGCGCCGAGTTCGCGACGATCTGCACGTGCACGGGGCCGTGATCCGACATGTGGAGCCGTTCGACGGCGGTCACGTTCGCCGCCACCCATAGCGCGTACGTGCGATCGTGCGCGTTAACGCGCTCCACGATCTCTGCCAGCCTCGCGTTATGGCGCGCCGGGAGCTTGATCCGGACACGATTCGCGAACCGCTCCGCGAGAGTGAGCCTCGGTGCACCAGCGTCCGGCGCGTCGCCGCCGGCGACGGAGTCCTCACCTTCAGCGGTGCTCGCGGGTGCTCCTCGGGGGGGGATCACGCGGGCACTCGGGCTCGGGCCGACTCCAGGCGGCGGGCAGCCTCCTTCAGCAGCTCCTCCGTCTTGCAGAAGGCGAAGCGGACGAGGTGTCGACCGTCCTCCGGGCGGTGGAAGAAACTGGAACCGGGGACCGGGGCGACGCCGACCTCCGCCGTGAGCCAGGCGGCGAACTCGTCGTCCGGGAGCTCGCTGAGCTCCGAGAAGTCAGCCAGCATGTAATACGCGCCTTCCGGGGGCCCGCACTTGAAGCCGGCGTCGATCAGGGCTCCGTAGAACACGTCGCGCTTGGCCCGGTACGAGTCTCCCAGCTCCCGGTAGTAGACCTCCGGGAGCGTCTCGAGGCCAGCCGCGACCCCCTCCTGGAGCGGGGCCGCCGCACCGACGGTGAGAAAATCGTGCACCTTTCGGATCGCATCCGTCACGAGGGGGTGGGCGACGATCGTTCCGATGCGCCACCCGGTGACCGCGAACGTCTTCGACGCACTGCTGACCGTAATCGTGCGATCCCGCATCCCGGGGAGCGTGGCCATCGGGATGTGCTCGCGTCCGTCGTAGATGATGTGCTCGTACACCTCGTCGGTCACCGCGTACGCGTCGAACTCCTGACACAGAGCCGCGATTCCCTCGAGCTCGGTCCGAGAGAAGACGTTCCCGGTGGGGTTGTTGGGTGTGTTCACGACGATCGCCCGGGTGCGCTCCGAGAAGGCGGCCCGCAGCCGGTCCAGGTCGATCCTCCAGCCTTCGCCCAGCGGCACGAACCGGGGAGTCGCCGCGCACAGCACCGTATCGGGACCGTAGTTCTCATAGAACGGCTCCAGCACGATGACCTCGTCGCCCGGATCGACGATCGCGAGGAGGGCTGACACTACCGCCTCCGTAGCGCCGCACGTCACGGTGACCTCCGTCTCCGGATTCACCTCCATCCCATACCAGTCCGCGTACTTGGCGACGAGCGCGTCTCGGAAGCGCTTCGCTCCCCAAGTGATCGCGTACTGGTTGACGTCGTCGTGGATGGCGGTCGCGGCGGCATCCTTCACCGTCTCGGGCGCGGGGAAGTCCGGAAACCCCTGCGCCAGGTTGATCGCGTCGTGCTCCGTCGCGAGCCGCGTCATCATGCGGATCACGGACTCGGTGTACCCGTGCGTTCGTCTCGCCGTGTGTGTCATGCGGGGAATTATGGAGGGCGACCCTGCGGGCGAACAGGGTCACGCGCAGGTCCGGGATCGCGGCACGTCCCGGGTACCGCGCCGGAGGCGGATGCAACCCTCCAGGCTCCACCGACATCCAAAAGCTGAAACGGGACAGGTGTTGGAGGCGGGTGCGGTACTTGCGATGAAGCGCCGGAAACGCGCGAGGGCCGGGGAAACGATTAATGGATCGATCGACCGTGATGACGAATCGATCGGGCATGGCCGTGAAACCGATGGCCCGCGCAGGCCGTTGTTGTGGCACAGGAGGGTGACCCGGACGGGCTCGAGCTCGAAGCAGCGAGCCGGGATGGAGAACCCGAGACATATAGACGGTGAGGAGTGGAGGATGCCGAACGTGAATCCGCGAAAAGCAGGTGCGACGTCCGGGAAGCCGGTTCCCGGAGAGGCGAGACGCGAGCCCGAGCCAACGCGGGCGGAGATGCCCGAGTGGCTGGCGAAGGAGCTGTTCAAGATCTTCGTCTGAGGGCGTCCTGCGGCCTCATATCTACCCCGGGTGGGGCGCGGCCAATACCGACCACACGAACCGCACGACCTGGTCGCCCCCGCCCACCCCTTTCATTCAGCTCATTCCGCGAGCTCCCATTCGTTCCGCTCGAGCCACGCTCTAGCCGGGGCGTCGTCATCTGCGGCCCAGGCGAAAACGACGTGGTCTCCCTTTCGTATGGCCACGCGATCGTCGACCGGGTTGGGTCGCCCTCCTCGAACGTGAGCCAGAGCCAGGATGGGAACCGAAGATCCTGATTCGTCCCGGGCGTCTTGGAACGGCGCTCGACCCGAACCGGCGAAACGCCAACGGCTGGTGCTCGCGGTTTGGTGCAGAAAGTCGTGACGCCATCGCTCGAGCGCGATCTCGTGCCCGAACAGGACCCGGACGCCGGCCTCGTGCACCTGTTCACCGGCCACGCCCGCGCTGCGGACGTCCAGTGCCACCAGCGTACGCTCCAGGCCGTACAACTCCAGGGCCTTGCCGGCGAGCAGGAGGTTTATGGCTTCGTTCGGCGTGACCGCGCTGAACGAGCGGCGCACCTCCGCGTCGGCCAGGCGAAGCGTCTTCTCCTCGCTCGCGTTGCCGTACACGACCCGGAATCCCTCGGCCTCGGCGGCCTGAGCCTCGTTGGAGTTGGTGTCGATCAGGATGATCGGCTCGTCCGGCCCACCGGCCCCGCGCAGCGCGCTCGCGAGCGCACGCCCGAGCGCGTTCGCGCCGACGATCACGTGTCCATGGTTCCCGAGCCGGCGTACGCCGAGGAGACGCGCGACGACTCCGGCCGTACCGCCCTGGACCACGACCGTCATGGCGATCACGAGAAACACCAGGGCCCTCAGTTGATCGCCTTCCGCCGACATGCCCTGCGCGGCCAGCCGGTCCGCGAACAGAGAAGAGATGGCGAAGGCGACGATGCCGCGGGGCGCCAGCCACGCCAGAAAGGCTCGTTCGTTCAGCCGCAGATCGGAGCGGTACGTGCAAGCCCAGATCCCGAGCGGGCGAACCAGCAGGATGAGCGCGAGCACCGTGGCGATGCCGCGCCACCCGAGTGCGCTCACCTGTTCGAGTGGGACGGCGGCCGCGAGCAGGATGAACAGGAGCCCCACCAGCAGGATCGTAAGCTGCTCCTTGAACTCGACCAGCGCCCGCTCGACCCGGGTCCGCATGTTCCCGACGACGAGCCCGGCGATCGCGACCGCCATGATTCCGCTCTCCGGGAGTAGCGCGTCGCTCACCTCGAACAACGCCAGAACGCCGGCGAGCGTGAAGATGTTCTCGTAGCCCAGCGGCACCACGTTGCGGAGGCGGAGCAGGAGGCCCACGACGAAGCCTCCTCCCAACCCGAGGACGACCCCGAACGCGAGCCGGGCGGGCAACCCGAGTAGCCCGGTGGCGGCGCCACGCGCCGACGTCTCCAGAATCACCTCGAGCGCGACGACCGCCACGATGGCGCCGATCGGATCGATGAGGATGCCTTCGGCTTCCAGGATTGTGCGCAGCCTGGCCTTCACTCGAATGCGCCGCATGATCGGGTTGATCACGGTGGGCCCGGTGACGATCACGAGTGTCCCGAACAGGAGAGCGACTCTCCAGTCCCACCCGATGAAGGCGATCGAGGCGACCATGGCGCCCACCGCCGTTATCGCGGCGCCGAGTGTGATCAGCTCCCGGATCGTGAACGCCTGCCGCCGGAGGCGTCCGATGTTGAGGTTCAGACCCCCCTCGAACAGCACGACGGCTATCGAGAGACCCACGATATGGTGCAGACCGTCGCCGAGACTCTCGGGGATGACGAGCGCCGCGAACCGTGGCCCGAGCAGGACTCCGACCGCCAGAAGCAGGATGATGCCCGGGATCCGGAGGTGCCGCGCGACCGACTGGGCGAGAACCCCCGCCGCGAGGGCCATCGCGAACGTCAGGGCGGGATCGTGAAAGTCCATGGGGAGGGAAGCTCCGTCGGCTCCAGCGAGTTGACAAGCCGCACGCATCGCGCGGGCTGGCGGGCGCGCCGGAGAAAGAAGCCTGCGTGGCCTTCCCTCCGGAACCCATCAACTCGAACCCGGTAGGACCGGGATCCACGTCGGGGCCACGCTCGGCCGGCCCCACCACCGCGTGAGCCGCTACACCGGCGGAGAAGACGACAGCGAACCCCCGGAGGAACACGACACATGCCCGATCAAGCCATAGCCGAGGGCGCGCCCGCCGTGACAGGCGCTCATACACCGACGGACCGCTACCAGGCGATCCGCCGGTCCACCGAAGCGCTTTGTGAGCCGCTTGCCACGGAGGACTACGTCGTCCAGACCATGGTCGATGTGAGCCCCACCAAATGGCACCTGGCACACGTGACCTGGTTCTTCGAGACGTTCATCCTCCGGGAACATGCCTCGTGGTACGAGCCGCTGAACCCCGAGTACGCGTTCCTCTTCAACTCCTATTACCTCCAGGCGGGCGAGCATTGCCGCAATCAACGCGGCTACATCTCGCGACCCACGGTGGAGGAGGTGTACGAATACCGCCGCCACGTCGATAGGGGCATACTGAGGCTGCTCGGCGAGGCCGGCGAAGCGCAGACCAGCACGCTGGCGCCGTTGGTCGAGATCGGCCTCCAGCACGAGCAGCAGCATCAGGAACTGCTGCTGACAGACATCAAGCACGTCCTCTCGGTGAACCCCTTGCGTCCGGTCTATCGGGACTCGGAGAGGGTTGTCGCGTCGACCGTGCCGGATCTGCGGTGGCTCCGTTTGGATGAGGGACTCCACTGGATCGGCCATCCACCGGAAGGAGCGGGCTTCGCATATGACAACGAAACACCGCGGCACCGGCACTTCCTGAACGAGTTCCTGTTGGCGAATCGGCTGGTGACGAACGGAGAGTACCTGGAGTTCATGAAGGACGGAGGGTACGAGCGGGGCGAGCTATGGCTCTCGGAGGGCTGGGCCACGGTCCGGGAGCGGGGCTGGAGCGAGCCGTTCTATTGGGAGAAGCGGGACGGGGGCTGGTGGTCGTTCACCCTCTCCGGGATGCGCGAGATCGCCTTCAGCGAGCCCGTATGTCACCTCAGCTACTTCGAGGCGGATGCGTTCGCGCGTTGGGCCGGCGCCAGGCTGCCCACGGAGCAGGAGTGGGAGGTGGCCGCGAGGACGGTTCCGGTCCGGGGCAATTTCGTGGAGACCGGACAGCTGCACCCGGCGAGTCCGGAGGCGGAACAGGTCACGCTGCCGACAGGCAACGGGACACGGCAGCCGGCATCCAATGGTAGCCAGCCACTACCCGACGCGGACGATCGGCTACTCCAGATGTACGGCGATGTGTGGGAGTGGACGCGCAGCCAGTACTCGCCCTATCCGGGATACGAGCCGGCTCCGGGGGCGCTCGGAGAGTACAACGGCAAGTTCATGAGCAACCAGTTCGTGCTCCGCGGGGGCTCCTGTGCGACCTCGGTCACCCACATTCGGCCGACGTATCGCAATTTCTTCCCGGCCGACGCGACGTGGCAGTTCATGGGGGTTCGACTCGCGCGCGACGTCAAATAGCCTCAACCGGCCCGCCACAGATACCACCTCAAGGACGGGGGCATCTTGCGAGCCAGCGCGCGTTCCACCTCTCGCTCGCTCGGCGCCCGCTCGTGCACGAGCATTCGAATCCTGCCCGCCTCGTGCGCGGCCACGGAGACTCCGTCACGATAGACCACGCGGTTGCTGGCGATCGCGGCGATCCGGTCTCCGGGCGTGATGATGCCCGTCAGGTTCAGCGGATCCGCGCCGGATATGCTCTGAAGACGCCCCGGCGCCTCGGCTCGGCGGGTCGAGCGCAGTCGCGACACTGCCTCGGAGAGCGCGAACTGTTCACCGGAGAAGCCCTGCACGAAGCGGCCGCCCCGGATGTCCCCGCGCGCCTCGAGCCGGCGGTACACGAGCACGAGGTCCCTCCAGGCCGGCGAGTTGGTCTCCCGTGTCAGCAGACGGTGGAAGACGACTCCGTAGCGGCGCAGCAGCGCGAGCGCGTAGGTCTCGACTTCGGGGGAATCCGCCGCCCATGCCGCGGAGCGCCGCGCCGCGGAACGCCGCGTCGCGGCTCGAGAGGTCGCTCGACCGGAACCCGGCGGTGATTCGGGAGCCGACTCGCGCCGCACACGGCGCAACAGCGACCAACGACCGGCCGTCTCGATGCCGTAGGGGACGGTGCGCCTGCGTCGCCTGGCTTTCGCGCCCCCCAACGGCCGGCGACGATCCGATGGCGTGAGGAGAGCCCGCAGGCCTGTGAATCCATCCGAGGTCACGAGCCCGACCGCCGCGAGCTCGCCGAGCGCCTGCTCGACCCGGGTCGGCATCAACCCGACGTCATCCACGATCTCCGGGAAGAAGGATGCCCCGCACCGCTCGAGGGTCTCCAGGACCTGATGAGCGTAGGATGAAAGCGCCTCCACGTCCGGCGACCGGGCGAGCGAGAACCACGCCGGTGCGCTCGCCCGCTGGAAGATCGCCATGGGTGAGCTGCGGATCGGGCCCGACCCGCCACCCCCGTTCGATCCGGTGGGTGGGGAGAGGCGACCCCAAATCGTGCGACCCGTGAGGCACAGGGCGTCCAGAAGCTCCGGTTCGTACGCCTCGCAACGGGCGGCGAGCACATCGGGCTCCCACGCGGCCGCGGAGAGCTCGTAGCCGTCGAGCTGCTGAAGAACGGCCGCGAGCCCTTCCGGCCCGGCCACGGCCGTACCCGGCGCGACGTGTTGCCATTCGAACAAGAAGCGCATGAAGTCGGCGGCGGACACCGGCTCGATCTCGGCGCGCAGGCGCTGGATCGTGTACCGGTGGATCCGCGCGAGCAGCCGGCGGTCGCACCATTCCTTCCCGCGGCCGGCGCCTCCCGGCGTGAAAGAGCCCCGCAGCACCGCCCCCTCGCCCTCGAGGGCCAGCAATGCGGTCTCCGCGTCACGCTCCGACACCCCGAGTGACTCCGACAGGATGGTCGAAGTCGTCGGTCCGAGGATCTCGACCCGCCCGCGCAGGAGCTCGCGTACCGCCGAGTCCCGATCGGGTGGCCGCTCGAGAAAACGGCCGGGTGGAACGACGACCGGATCCAGTTGGATCTCGGGGTGGACCATCTGGAGCTCGGGGAGCCGCTCGGTGGCCACCCAAAGGTGGAGATCGGTCGCATCGATCCGGGCGCGTGTGGCCCGGCCCGCCTCGGTGAGCTGGTTGAAGTGCCCACGCCAGTCTCCCGGCTCGGGACTCTCCACCTCGCCTCGGGCGCCCTCCGCGGCGGTGAGAAACCCGCAAGTGAGCAGCGCATCGTGCAGCTCGTCCGGCGAGCGCGGGTTGGGCCACGTCTCGCCGCGCACGCGAGCGATCGCGGCCTCGTCGAGCGCCCCCAGCTCGTTGGCTGCCGTAGGATCGAGCGCGCGACGGGCATACACGGCCGCGGCGCGCCGCTCCTCCAGCGGCGCATCGTCGAGGAACGCATACGGACTCGCGGTGAGCAACTCGTGGCTCAGCGTCGAGGGCTCGGGCGTGTCGCGGGCGACGAGGGCGATCTCGCCGGCTCGAATCCGATCCAGGACCCGGACGAGCCCGTCGAGATCCATGGCCTCCTCGAGACAGTCATGGATAGCCTGGCGAACGAGAGGATGGTCGGGGACCTCACGCTCCCCTTCGATGTTCTCGAAGCACGCCGCGGCATCGGGGAACGTGGCCGCGAGGAGGTCTTCCGCCTCCATGCGCTGGATTTGCGGGGGTGTCCGCTTCCCGCCGCGCCACCGGAGCACGGCGAGCGAGAGACTGGCCGCCCACCGCCAGCGAGTCTGGAACACGGGCGCATCCAGCATCGCCTGCACCAACACGTCCCGCACCGTCTCGGGGTGCAGGTACCGGAACACTTCCTCGAGCGGAAACGAGTGTTGGGGGCCGAGGGACAGCAGCACTCCATCCTCGGTGGCGGCCGCCTGGAGCTCGAAGTTGAACTTCCTGCAGAACCGCTTCCGCAGCGCGAGCCCCCACGCCTTGTTGATCCGGCTCCCGAACGGGGAGTGAAGGATGAGCTGCATCCCCCCGGCCTCATCGAAGAAGCGTTCCAGCACCAGGGTATCCTCCGTGGGGAGCACGCCGAGCAGGTGCTTCGCGTCCGCGAGGTGCTTGACGAGCTGGAACGCCGCCGGCTCCGAAAGACCGATCTCCTCCACGAGCCATGCCTGCGCATCGACCCGTCCCGCGTCGCCATCGTTCTTCTCGTTCGCCGGGCGCGCATCGGTCTCGCTGCCTGGCAGGCGCGCATCGAGCTCGCGCCGGAGCTCCGACACCGCGGCCGAGAGCTCGTCGGTGCGTGCTGGAGCCTCCCCGAACCAGAAGGGCAGGTTCGGCGGTTGCCCGCGGGCGTCCGCGACCCGCACCGCGCCTCGCTCGATCCGGAGGATCTGCCACGAGGTGTTGCCCAGTTGAAAGATGTCGCCGGGCACGCTCTCGATCGCGAAGTCCTCGTTGATGGTCCCCACGAAGGTGCCTTCGGGCTCCAGCACGACCCTGAAATCGGCGACATCCGGGATCGCCCCACCCGCCGTCAGCGCGGCGAGCCGTGCTCCCTTTCTGCCGCGGATGCGCCCGTTCACGCCATCATGGTGCACGAACGCCCCGCGACGGCCTCGCCTGGTTCGGAATCCGTGCGCGACCATGTGGACGACCTCGTCGAACTCCGCCCGCGCCAGGGCGCGGTAGGGATAGGCACGCCGGAAGAGATCGTACAGCTCCTCCTCGGCCCAATCTTCGCAAGCCGACTCCGCGATGACCTGCTGGGCGAGGATGTCGAGTGGTCGCTCGAGCATGATCAGGCGATCCAACGCCCCCACCCGACACGCCCGCAGGAGCGCGCTGCACTCCACGAGGTCATCGCGGCTGAGGGGGAACAGTCGTCCCTTGGGCGTGCCGCTCACCGTGTGCCCCGAGCGGCCCACGCGCTGGAGGAACGCCGAGATTCGGTTGGGGGAGCCGAGCTGACACACGAGGTCGACGTGCCCGATGTCGATCCCCAGCTCCAGCGACGCGGTCGCCACGAGCGCACGCAGCTCGCCCTCCTTCAGACGCTGCTCCGCGTCCAGGCGTGCCTCACGCGAGAGGCTGCCGTGGTGGGCGGCGATGTCCTTCTCGCTCAATCGCCGGGTCAGTTGGCGCGCTACACGCTCCGCCATTCGCCGCGTGTTCACGAAGACCAGGGTCGTCCGGTGCTCGCCGATCAGGTGGGCGAGTCGGTCGAAGATCTCGTCCCACGTCTCCGCCGACATCACCGCTTCCAAGGGCGATTCCGGGACTTCCAGCGCCAGGTCCGACTCCCGGAGGTGCCCGCTGTCCACGATGTCGCACGCTGCGCCGCCATCCGGCAGCAGCCGGGCCCCGCCGACCAGGAAGCGGGCGACTTCCTCGATCGGCTTCTGCGTGGCCGAGAGGCCGATGCGCTGAAGCGGTGCCTCCGCGACGTGCTGCAGGCGTTCCAGACTCAGCGCCAGGTGCGATCCTCGCCGGGATTCGATGACCGCATGAATCTCATCCACGATCACTGTCCGCACCGTTCGCAGGATCCGGCGGCTCCGCTCGGCCGTGAGGAGCAGGAAAAGCGACGCGGGTGTCGTGACGAGGATGTGGGGGGGCGTTCGTACGATCGCCTGTCGCTCCGCCTGCGAGGTGTCGCCGCTACGCACCGCGGCAGTGATGCGAGGGGAGGGGAGGCCCATCTCGTTCGCGACGCGCCGTATCTCTCGTCGCGGCTCTGCCAGGTTCCGGTGTATGTCCGCGCTGAGCGCCTTCAGCGGCGAGACGTACAGGACACGGGTCTCGTCGGGTAGCGCGCCGCCGGATTCGAGTCCCTCGCGCAACAGCTCGTCGAGGGCCGAGAGGAAGGCGGCCAGCGTCTTGCCCGAGCCGGTCGGAGCCGCGATGAGCGTGTCGTGGCCGGCCCGGATCGATTTCCACCCGTGCACCTGGGGCTCGGTGGGTGCCTCGAACCGCTGGGCGAACCAACGGGCGATCGCCGGGTGGAAGTGATCTGCCGCCATGCGTGCTCCGCGGGGGTGGACTGGCTCGAACCGGTACTCGTTGGGTAGAATGCCGCCGTGCTGAGCGAATCTAGGAATCGGACTTCGGGTTTGCGAATGGGCACGAGCCAGCGCTGGTTGTCGCTCGCGCTGCTCGGGCTCAACGGCATTCTCTCCCTCCCGGCCCCCGCGGCGGCGCAGTGGTGGCCGGCTCCCGGCCGGCGTGTGCGCGAATCGGTTCCCGATCTCGCGACACGACTGTCTCGCGTCGAGGCGATACTCCGGAGCTTCGAGGGCTCGAGCGGACCCGGTCTGGCCGTCGCCATCCTCGAGAACGGCGAGCCGGTCTACGCGCGCGGCTACGGGATGGCGCAGCTCGAGTATGACGTCGCGATCACGCCGCGGACCGTCTTCCACGTGGCGTCCGTATCGAAGCAGTTCACGGCGTTCGCGATCGCCATGCTCGCCGAGCAGGGGAAGCTGTCGTTTACGGACGACGTGCGACGCTATCTGCCCGACCTCCCGGACTTCGGAGCGCGCATCACGATTCGCGACCTCATCCACCACACATCGGGCCTCCGCGACCAGTGGACACTCCTCACGATGGCGGGGTGGAGGCTGGACGACGTGATCACGCAGGCCGACATCCTTCGCCTCGTACGACGCCAGCGGGAGCTGAACTTTCCCCCCGGCTCGGAGCACGTGTACAGCAACACGGGATACACGCTGCTCGCGGAGATCGTAGGGGTCGTGACGGGGACTCCGTTTCCGGACTGGATGCGGAAGCAGGTGTTCGAGCCCCTCGGGATGACGGACACCCATTTTCACGACGATCACCGAACGGTCGTCAAGGATCGTGCGTACTCGTACTCGCGGACCCCTTCCGGATCGTATCAGCGTGCGGTGCTCAACTACGCGAACGTGGGTGCGACCAGCCTGTTCACCACCGTGGAAGACCTGACGCGCTGGGCCAGGAATTTCTTCGATCCGACGGTGGGCGGCGAAGCGGTCATCCGACAGATGTACGAGCGCGGAGTCCTGACGAGCGGCGAGCAGATCGCCTATGCGTTCGGTTTGGTGTTGGCGGAGCGCGGAGGCAGACGCTACGTCGAGCATAGTGGGGGAGACGCGGGCTTCCGGAGCCACATCCTCATGGTCCCCGAGGAGAGGTTCACCGTCGTCGTGCTCGCGAACGAGGCGCGTACCTCTCCGTCATCGCTCGCGCGACGCGTGGCCGAGGTGTTCCTGTCCGAGACCTCCGAAGCGCCGATCGCGACGGCGCTCGGTGCCGGATCGGTGGATGAGGGAGCGCCCGAGCCGATCGTGAAGGTGCGGGGCGAGGATCTGAATCGCGTGAGCGGCGTGTATTGGAATCCCACGAGCGACTACATCCGGCGCATCTACGAAAGGCGTGGTCGCCTGTACTACAACCGGGGCGCGTCGAACGAGAGCGAGTTGGCACCCCTGGGCGAGGATCGATTCCGCATGCTGGACGTCGACGTACCCTTGCAGGTGTGGTTCGAGCCGAGCGGGTCGGCTCCCGAGCGAATGCTGGCTCGCATCGCGGATGGCGAACCGATCGTCTCCAAACGCGTCGAGCCGCCCCCCGAGCCGCTGGACCTGAATCCGTACGCGGGCGCCTATGTGAGCGAGGAGCTCGCGGCCACCTATTGGTTACTGGTCGAGGGCAGGGGGCTCGTGCTGCGTCATTGGCGGCACGGGGACATCCCGCTGCGACCGGTCGCGCTCGACCGGTTCGAGTCGAGCGCCTGGTGGCTGGGAAGCGTGCGCTTCGAGCGCGACGATAGGGGTCGGATCACCGGCTTCCGCTCGAGCAGCGGGCGCGTCCGTCACCTCTGGTTCGAGCGTCGAGTTCCGGTCCCCCCGTCAGAAGGCCCAGCCGAGGGCGAGAGCGACGTGCACATAGCGGTAATCGGCGTCGCCGGTCGAGAAGCTCGTGAGACCGGTCGTATGGTACCCGCCGTGAAGCTGCACGACCCGGCCCAGCCCGAACTCGTACCCTAGGCTCGCGTTGGCGCGGACCGCGGCACTCACCGCACTCGTCCCACGGGTTACCTTCTGGAGGCCCGGGGCGATGTCCAGCCCCACGTGCCACGGGCCGAACGTCGGCGCCCACCCCAGGCGGACCTCCGCGAGCCCGTACAGCGACGGGTCGAAGTACCCATCGTTCACGTCCTCCTCGAAGCCGAACGCCCGTAACCCGACGCCCACGTTCCAATCCGGTGCGAGTCGGCGCGATACCGCGAGCACGCCCGACACGCGGCGATTGGGTGCGCGTCCCCGATAGTCGGAGAGACCGGCCGAAGCTTCGGCACGCCACCCCGCGAGGGGCGTGCCGTGGACACCGAGATTCCACTCCTCGATCAGCACGCCCGATTCCATGAGAGGCACGGTGATGTCGAGCGCGCGGCGCGAGAACGTCGTGAACGCTTGGGCTCGATGCCGTCCGGGGGTGGCGATCCGCGCTCGCAGGTTCAGGCTGGGGCCACTCTCGGAGAGGTCCGAGCCGCTCGCCCCGGCCCCGAAGTTCATCTCCCACCCGTCGGCGACGCGGGTACGCAGCTCCAGCATCCCTCCATACGACGAGCCATGTCGCCCGGACCCGTCGAGCTCGGCGGTGCGTCCGTAACCCGTCACGTTCACTCCCACGCGCCAACTCAGCCACAACGTCTGATCGAGCCAAACGGTGGCGATCCGGTTTTGGTCGGAGTCACTCTCGTACGTGGCGGTGGGGCCCAGTCGGGGCGCGATCGACATCCGAGACAGCCGCATCTCCTGCCGCGCTTCCTCGTGCTCCGGGGCCAGCGCCAACGCCTGCTCGAGGATGGGGAACGCCGCCGCCGGGCGACCGCCCCAGCGGAGCGTCCTGGCGAGGCCCGTGAGAAGCATGACGTTGTCGGGGTGTAGCGACACGGCGCCCCTCCCGCGCGACTCCGCCTCGGCCAACCTGCCATCCCAAGCCGCCATCCGGGCGTATCCGGCGAGCGCCTCGACGTCGCGCGGATCGACCTCGAGCATGCTCTCGTAGACCGCCTCCGCCGAGCGTAGCTGGTCGTTCCATGACAGGACCCGCGCGAGCCCGAGCCAGGGCTCTCGTCGCTCCGGATATCGCTCCGCGAGATCCGCGTACGCGATCCGGGCCGCATCGAGATCCTCGGACCACGAGAGGATCTTGGCCCGGTCGAGGGCCGCATCCAGGTTCGCCGGATCTTCCACGAGCAGACGATCGAAGAGATCCAGGCTCTCCTCGAAGTCCTCGTCCCACGCCTTCATGAGGGCGAGGCGGTGAAGGGCCCGGGCATTCCACGGCTCGTCGGCGAGCCTGGCCTCGTACAGCCGCGAGGCCAGCGCGAAGTCGCCCTCGTTCCAGGCCGCGTCGGCCTCGCCCTGTGCGGACAGCACACCGGGCGTTACCAGGGCGATGCATACCCCCAGGGAGAGGCGCCGTCCGGCTCGGGCCAAGCTCGCACCGTCTCCGACGGGCATCCTCCTCATCTTCCTTCTCCTCTCTTCGTACTCTCCAGGTCGGAGGGGTGCAGCGCGACCACGGGCTGCATGTGGCGAAACGCCTCGCGAAGCGCATCGAACACCGGGCGCTTCCTGACGCGCCAGCGTGGCGCCTCCCAGGTGGGCCACGTGAATCGGGCCACATCCCGGGCAGATTCGCTTCCAGGCAAATCCCGAACGATTCCGTCCGATGCCACCGCTGCCACGACCACGCCGATATCGGGAACGGTGACCGTTCCGATGCTGCCCAGACGATCATCCCGGCGCTCGTGCTCCGGCGGATCGAGCAATACGCGCCGCTGGCTTGGGTCCGTCACGTTGAGCAGCAACCACGGAATCCGTACCTCGACGACCCCCTCCTCCGGGAGCCACTCCCACAGGCCGTCGGGTTGAGGGCCGCCGGGGAGGATGCCGCGGTCGTATCCGAGGGCGAGGTATTCCGTCGAATCTCGCCCGAAGCGGGGTCTGTTCGTCACGACCCGGAGCGAGTCATACCGCCCGTCTTCGTTGGCGCGCGGGCGATACGGGCGGTTGAAGCGCTGCTCGAGCCGGGCGGCGAACACCCCGAGCGGAGGGGAGTCCGTGACTCGCGTACCGGCCTTTCCTGCCTGCCGGTCTACGAGGGGGGGGAGCATCGCATCCGGCAGGTCCATGCCGTCCCGCACGACGGCCAACCTGAACGGATTGTACGAGGGATCTACGAGCAGCCGAGCGCCATCCGCTGACGCCCGCAGCACGAATTCCACTCCCACCGGCAGCCTCGGTCCGAGTCTCTCCGGCCAGCTGAAGTCCCCGGCGTCGGGATCGACGATATCGAACCCGAAGAGAAGCTCGGCCGGAAGCATCCTGTGCGGTGGTTCTGCGCCGGTCCCGGTCGTCCGGCTCCCGATCGCCCCGCCTTCATAGAGAAGCCACAGATATGCCTCGTCTGCGGTCGCCCGGAGACTCGCACCATCGGCTCCCATGTAAAGGGGATCGAGGCGACGCCACGCCGGCAGACGCTCCCGCACATCGTCGCCCGCCAGGATCTCACCCGGCTCCATGGCGAACATCCCGTAGTGCTGCTCGGCATCGAGCCGATTCAGCCACAGCCTGTTCCTCTCCCTCGGAATTTCGAAGTCGATGACGAGCCAATTCTTCTTGAACCACTCGTCGATCCAGGCGAAGATCGCGCCTCCCGCCATCCCGGCCGCCGCGATCTCCCGTGTCAGGCGGACGTTGACCCGGGCCATGGCCGCCTCGTCGTGCCCGCCATGGTGCCAACCCTGTGGTTGGAGGTGGGCGATGCCCAGGCTCGCGGGTACGCCGTACTCCGCGATCACCACAGGCATGCCCGGGTGAAGGTCCTTCAGGTCTCTGAGGTAGCGGAAGTAATTGGAGGGGCCGAACGAGGAAGCGGCGGTCCCATACTCCGGGTCGAGCAGCATGAAGTCCGGGTAGTAGGGATAGGCGTGGTAGGAGGCGAAATAGCCGGCCGGAAACGCGCTGGTCGTGTGCACGAGAAACGCCGACAGACTCACGGAGTCGTTGTCGTACTCGAATGGCTCTTTCCCGACGCGTTCGCCCAGTCCGCTACGGATGGCCACTTCCTCGGCCACCGTGGTCTCCGTGGGGTGGTACAGGGGGTCCAGCGTCGGCCAGTTCGTGTACGCGACCGGTCGTTGTGCGTGGTACACATCCATCTCGTAGGCGATGATCCGCTCGCACGCCTTCGCCAGCCATACGTCCATCGGCGTGCCGCCCTCGAGCCGCAGGTAGCGGCCGTTCCATTCGGTCAGGTCGGGATCACGCCGGTTGAACTCGACCACCGAGTACGGTTCCCATTCGCGCCCGATGATGTAGGCCAGCGTCCACTGCGCGACATCGGCCGTGTACGAGCCTGACGCGTGCCCGGGTCGGACCGGCAGGTCGGCCCGGCCGTGCAGCAGGTCCACGACGCGGCGCATCTCGGTGAAGAAGGCCTCCTCCCACTCCGGCTCCTCGTAGTCGTGCTCGGGCGGAAGCCCGGTCCAAACGCCGTGGATCAACCAGATGATCTCATCCGGGTGACTCAGATTGTGCGCGCGCACGGCTTCGTAGAAGCTCGGCGGGTGGATCGTGTACACGCGCACCGCGTTCGCGCCCATCTGGACCATCTGAAAGATCCACTCCGCGTAGGTGGTGGCGTCGGGGAACTGACTCGGGTGCCGGCCGGGAAGCGCGGCCCCCAGGTTCACCCCCTTCACGTAAAAGGGCTCCCAACCCGCGGGGGTCCTGATCTCGAAGCGGTCCCCGCGTGTGCGAGCGGGGTAGACCACCGTGTCGGGGCGTTGGAGCGGCGGCCGATCGACGGACCGCGGGATCTGTTGCGCCACACCCGCGGTCCGAGCGTACAGGGCCAGTGCCTCCTCGTTGGCGGGGTCTAGCTCGATGGCGCGCACCGCCGCCTCGAACGCCGTTACCGAATCCCCGATCCGCCAGGCGAGAAGACCGCGACCTACGTGCGCGTCGACGAGGTCGGGGCTCTCGTCCAGCACCTCTTCGAACAGCCGAGCCGCCTCGTCCTCGCGTTGCTCTCGCAAGGCCGCGTAGCCAAGCCCGATCCTCGCCCCGATCGAGTGTGTCTCGCACGCGAGCGAGCGTCCGAAGGCCGCCTTCGCCTCGACGATCCGGCCAGCGCGGTACTGGTCCCAACCCTCCCGGAGCGCGGCTGCGCCCTCCGGCCCGCATCGGTCCGGGACGGCCCCGGCCCAGGGCAGAAGACAGCCCACGGCGACGAGCAATGCACCCCGGAGCGTCGCGCCGCGGAGAGGGCGCCCGCGGGACAGCCGTCGAGCGCTCCTGGTTCGGGCGCTCATGTGGAGGGCTCCGCGGTCTCGAACCCGTACCGCTTCATCTCGCCCCACTGGACGTTGCCACGCGCCGCAGTCCAGAAGCTCTTGAGCCGCCATAGAACGGTGAGCTGTCGATAGCCGAACGGCTCGACGAAGGCGCATGCCACCAGACGCAGAAAATCACCCCGGCGCCGGTACATCCGAAACGTCGCCTGCTCGAACACGATCGCCCACAGGCTGAGAAGAATTCCGTACCCGAGTGCGACCGAGAAGAAAAGCCACATGTGCGTCCACGAGAGTATACCGAGCAGCAAGCCGATCAACGTGACCGTGTACCCGATTAGCTCCACGACCGGGGCGAGCATCTCGCCGAAGATGAAGAACGGGAAGTGGATGAAGCCCAGCGGGCCGTACCGGCGGTTGAAGAGGACGCGGCGATGCTGAACCATCGTGGCGATCAAGCCCCGATGCCACCGTTCCCGTTGGCGTCCCAGGGTCTTGAGGTCGGGTGGCACCTCGGTCCACGCGATCGGGTCGGGGAGAAGCGGAATCGAATACTCGATGCCTTTCTCTCTCAAGTGCTCGTGCAGGCGCACGACCAGATCCAGGTCCTCCACGACGCTACCGGTGTGATAGCCGCCGATATCCAGCAAGTGGTCACGACGGAAGAGCCCGAAGGCCCCCGACACGATCAAGTTGCCCCCCAACCGGTTCCACCCGATGCGTCCGAACAGGAACGCGCGCAGGTATTCGGTGATCTGGAGGGCGGCCAGGAAGCGACCCGGGAATCGCGGCTCCACGACTCGCGCGTGCTTGATTCCGCACCCGTTCGCTACCCGGATCGTCCCGCCCGCGGCGACGACGGGGTCGCCGAGCAGGAAGGGACGTGCAAGCCGGAGCAATGCGTCCTCCGCGATCATCGTGTCGGCATCGGCCGCCACCACGAGCGGGTAGCGCGCCGCACACAGACCCGCGTTGAGGGCGTCCGCCTTGCCACCGTTCTCCTTGTCGATCACGAGCAGACTCGAAGCGACCCTCGACCGGTAGTATCCTCGCACATGCTCTGTCTGGATCCGCCGCGGGATCGCCGGAGGAACCTCGTACAGCCCGAACTCGGTTCGCAGGCGATCGAGCGTCCCGTCCTTGGAGCCGTCGTTGATGACGATGACTTCGTGGTGGGGGTAGCGGAGGGTGAGCTGCGCCCGCACGCTCTCGACGATGTTGGGCTCCATGTTGTACGCGGGCATGAGCACGCTGATGGGGGGGAGCGCGTCCGAACCCATGTAGCGCTCCAGATCCTCGATGGTGCCTTCCTTCCAATGCTTCCAGAGCTCCGGGATCGTGAGGAAGATGAGGATCGCGTAGCAGGTGTTCAGTGCGAAGAAATACCAGATGACGGTCGCGTCGATGGCGCGCACCACGGATGCGATCAGCGAGACCGGGGGCATCGTGCTAGGCGGCTGCTGAGAGACCCTGGCGGGTCGCGTTACGGACGCGACAGCCCCGGATCCAAGGCGGGGCGACGAGGGCATAGCCATAGCTACGTCGAGGAGCCCAAACGCCGGAGACGGGGCTGTCCCGCCGTAACCGTCCTACTTGTGTGACCGCGCCACGCCTGCTGAACGGCGCAGGGGGGTCGCGCAGTTGATCCATCGTCTCTCCTCCTCGCCGTAGCTTTGGCTACGACT
>JBDHHV010000092.1:0-24376 GCA_039589195.1 Gemmatimonadota bacterium
CGCTCGGTCGGGCCTCCGCGCTCGCGGACCCCTATGGCCAGAAGCAGACGAACGAGAACCCCGCGTCCTGAAACTGGTTCTCTCTCCACCCGGCGACATCGCGCGAGCTGACCGTGAAGCGCGTCTCCGACTCGACCACCACGGCGAGCACGTTGTCCGAGGCAAGCTCGTCCCCCGTCACGGACCCCGTCGCGATGACGATCGGATGCGCGCTGGCCGCCACGTCGACGTCGACCGTGTAGTGACCGATCGGACCCTTGGTAGCTTGCCAGTCGCCCGATCCCGGGTTCTCGATCCCACCCGTCGCGGTAATCGATCCGAAGCTGACGTGCACGATCTGGCTCCCCGGCTAAGGTTGGGCGTTTTCTCCGGCGACGGAGGTTCGGAGCGTCATCACCCCCGAGCGGACTCGTGGCTCACGGTGTAGACTCGGGCGCACGCTGGCAACCGATCGCGACGGCCGCACGGCGTAGGCCGGTCATTCCCCGGCCGGGGAGCTCAGTGTCTCTGCCTCCGGGCCGTATCCGCCGCCCCCGGGAGTATGGATGGAGATGATCGACCCGGCCCCGGTCGTGAGGCTCGCCTTGCCGCCCAGCTCGCGGACCTCGCCGCTCGGGTCGATAAGCGCGTTCCGTCCGGGCTCGCCGGGCTCACCGCCCTCGAGCCCGTAGGGGCTGCTGACCCGACGATCGCTCAGGATCGTGATCTCCGCCGGAGCGAGCACCTCGACCTCGCGCTCGATGCCGTCGCCACCCCGGTACCGTCCGGCCCCGCCCGACCCGCGCCGCACCGCGTAACGGCGCACGCGCAACGGATACGCATGTTCGAGCGCCTCGATCGGCGTGTTCAGGCTGTTCGTCATGTGGCAGTGGGTGGCATCCAGTCCATCGGCCTCCGGTCGCGCGCCCATCCCGCCGGCGATGGTCTCGTAATAGGCGTATTCCCGGCCGGTCCTGGGGTCCGGACCTCCGAGAGTCAGGTTGCTCATGGTCCCGTAGCTCGCCGCGGGGATCCGACCCGGCAGCGCCCGCGCGAGCGCGCCGAGAACGACATCCACGATCCGCTGCGATGTCTCGACATTGCCGCCAGCGACAGCGGCGGGAAGCTGTGCGTTTACGAGCGTGCCCTCGGGCGCGATCAAGTCGAGCGGCTGGATCGTCCCGTAGTTGGACGGGATGGGGAAGGGGACGATCACCCGGAAGCAGTACATGACGGCCGAGAGCGTGATGGCGTGGTTTGCGTTGACGCTTCCGGGCACCTGCTCGCAGGTACCGGTGAAATCGATGCGCGCGCGGTCGCCCTCGATGGTGAGTGTGAGTACGATCGGCAGGGGGCCGTTACCCTGCCCGTCGTCGTCCATAAGATCCTCGAAGTGGTACTCCCCGTCGGGGATCTTCCGGATCGCCTCTCGCGTCATGCGCTCCGCGTACGACTGGAGGTGCCGCATGTACGCCGTGACCACGGAGAGCCCGTACTTGTCGGCGATCGCGATCAGTCGTCGCTCACCGGTCCGATTCGACGCAATCTGCGCCGTCAGGTCCCCTTCACGCTCGACGGGGGTGCGCACGTTGGCGAGCACGAGCTGCATCACGTCCTCCACCACCTTACCGCGGCGCACCAACCGAACAGGCGGGATTCTGATGCCTTCCTGGAAGATGGAGCGCGACAGGGGCATCGATCCCGGCGTGATGCCCCCGACATCGGAGTGATGTGCACGGTTCGCGACGAAGAAAGCCGGTGTCCCGTTGCCTTCGAGATAGACCGGTTGGACCAGCGTGATGTCGGGCAGGTGCGTTCCGCCACGGAACGGGTCGTTGACCGCCACGACATCGCCGGACTCCATGTCGACGGACTCGATGGCCGCTGCCACCGACAGCGGCATGGAACCCAGATGCACGGGCATGTGCTCGCCCTGCGCGACCATCCGTCCCTCGCCGTCGAACACGGCGCACGAGTAGTCCCGGCGCTCCTTGATGTTGGGAGAGAACGAGGTGCGGCAAAGCGTCACCCCCATCTCCTCGGCCACCGAGTAGAACAGGTTGCGGAACACCTCGAGGGTGACCGGATCCCAATCCGATGTCCCCGCGGAGCCCGCCAGGTCACTCATGCCCACTCCAGGTACTCATGCCCACTCCAGGTACTCATGCCCACTCCAGGACGAGGTTTTCCCAGCGATCCACCCGGCACCGGGCACCTGGGGGGACCACCGTCGTCGTGCTGTACTCGACGATCAGAGCAGGGCCGGTGACCGCGTTTCCCGGCTCGAGTCGCGCCCGATCCACGAGGACCCCTGCGTGCTCCACGCCTTCGTGGACCATCCGGTGCTCGCCCAGGGTGGCCGCCGAGGCATCTTCCCCGGCCAGGTCGCTCTCGTGCAGGGTCGGCTTCGCGGTGATGCCCACCGCACGGAGCCGCACGTTCACGATCTCGACGTCCCGGTCCGGGTCCGCGTATCCGTATCGGCTCTCGTGCCGCTCGTGAAAGGTCGTCTCGAGCTCGCTTCCGTAGGGGATCGTGAGCTCGTACCCCTGGCCGACGTATCGCGCATCCAACGAACGCTCCAGGTGCATTCGGTTCTCCGGAAAACCCTCGGCCTCGAGCGCCGCTCGCCCCTGCTCCACGAGGGCTTCGAATGCCCCTTCGAGCGTCGCGCCCCCGAGCTCGGCGCAGGGCAGCAACAGCGTCCGGGAGAAGTCACGGACCACGTCGGCGAGTAGCATGCCGTGGGCGGAAAGCGTTCCTGCTCCCTGTGGTATCAGAACCCTCGGGATGCCGAGGCTCCTGGCGAGATCGGCCGCATGCATCGCCCCGGCGCCGCCGAAGCACACCAGCGTAAAGTCACGCGGGTCGAACCCGCGCTCGAGGGAGATGACCCGAATGGCGCGCTCCATCGTCGCGTTGGCGACCTGGATGACCCCTTCCGCCGCCTCCGTCGCGGAGATCTCGAGCTCCGCTGCCAGGCCCTCCAGCACGCTCGCGATCGGTTCGGAGTCGAGTGGCTGCTGTCCACCGAGAAAATGCCGCTCGGAAAGGCGTCCCAGGAAGAGATTGGCGTCCGTGACCGTGATTGCCTCTCCGCCTCGGCCGTAGCAGATCGGTCCGGGCTCGGCCCCGGCGCTGCGCGGTCCCACTTTGAGCGACCCGCCCGGATCTCGGAACGCGATCGATCCGCCCCCGGCTCCCACGGTGTGGATGTCGACGACGGGAACCCGGATCGGGATCTCCCCGATCACAGCCTCCGACGTGCGGCTCAGCTCTCCGGGGCACAGGCTCACATCGGTCGATGTCCCTCCCATGTCGAACGTGATGACGTTCTCGAACCCCGCTCCCCTACCGATCTCGAACCCGCCCACGGCGCCTCCCGCCGGGCCGGAGAGGATCGTCTGCACGGCCATCCGACCGGCTGCCTCGAGCGACAGCGCCCCACCGTTCGATTGCATGATCCGAACGTGGTCGGAACCCAGCGCATCCGCGACCTCCGCCAGATACCCGGACATGACGGGCCCCACGTACGCGTTCACGACCGTAGTGCTGCAGCGCTCGAACTCGCGAAACTCGGGCAGCACCTCGTGAGAGGCCGAGATGTGGTGATCGAAGCGCGCACGGAGCGCATCCGCGAGTCGACGTTCGTGCGACGGCTCCGCGTAGGAGTGCAAGAGACAGATGGCCGCCGAGTCGGCCTCGCACGCAGCGAACAGACCGAGCAGCCGGTCGATTTCGTCGTCATCGAGTGGTTGGACGACCTCGCCGTGCGGCCCGATCCGCTCCCGGGCGCCAAGCCGTCGCTCGGCCGGGACCAGCGGCGGCGCCTTTTCCACGTTCAGATCGTAGATTGCCGATCGCGTCTGTCGGCCGATCTCGATCACGTCCTCGAAACCGGCCGTCGTGATGAGGGCCACCCGGGCGCCTCTCCGTTCGAGAAGCGTGTTGGTGGCGACCGTCGAGCCGTGCACCACCCGGTCGACGCCCCCCGCCGCAGCACTGCGGGCGCTGGCGGCGCCTTCTCCAGCACCGTCGGGATCGCGCTCCGCCAGCACCTCCGCGAGCCCGCGCAGCACCGCGTGAGCCGGGTTCTCGGGGGTAGAGGGAACTTTGTGGATGCGGAGCCCATCCCCGTCCGAGAGCACGAAGTCGGTGAAAGTGCCGCCCGTGTCGATGCCGACGACGACCTTACCGGCGGTCACGGTCCAGCTCCAGAGACACCATGCGCCGCGGCATCCGACCCGATGGCCGCATCGCGCTCATCTCCACCATACACGAAGCGCTCGATCTCACCGTGGATTCGGCGCACGGTTTCGGGGCTGGGAGGCTCGGTCAGCCGTGAGACGCCGATCGCGACCGCGAAGTTCGTTACTACCGACCAGACTCCACCGTGCAGACCGAGCGGGTGAGGCGAGACGACTAGCGTGAGGTACAGCGTGAACAAGCCCACGCCGATCCCGGCCAGCACGCCGGTGCGGGTGAGCAGCCGACGTGTGGGAAAGCAGACGCCCATGATCGCCGGCATCAGCTGGAGCGCCCCCGCCCCCGAGAGCGCCACGAGGACGACCAGGAACTGGAACGTGTTCACGGAGAGCACATACCCGATCACCAGCAGCGCGAGCACGATCAGACGGCCGATCCCAATGTAGTGCGCCTGACTCGCGTTTGGCCGGATGTAGCGCTGGTACACATCGCGCGTGAGCACGGTCATGTTCGAATGAAGGATCGAATCGAGTGTGGACATCGCCGCGGCCGTGGCGCCTGCGAGGATGGCCCCCGTGAGCCACGCGGGCGCGTACTGGAACAGGAGCTCCGGGAAGATCCGATCCGCGATCTCGATGTCCGGCATCACGAGCGCCCCGCCCAGACCCACGAGCGCGGCGGGAATGTAGAGGGTCATGAGGTAGATCGGCGTGGTGGCCCCCAGCCACTTGATCGTGCGCCCGGAGACCGCCGTGTAGTACCGGATCATGATGTGAGGCTGAAACACGATCCCGAACGAGAGCACGATCGCCAGACCGAACCACATCCCCGGCGTGAACAGCCCCTCCGGCCCCGGAAGCGTCAGCAGGTCGGGCCGCTCCGCCGCGACGCGGCGCCATAGCTGGAGCGGACCGCCGAACAGCTTGAAGGCCAGCACGAGCGCACCGACCCACACGGCCACGTACATCCACACACCCTGCACCACGTCGGTCCAGTAGACCGCGCGAAGCCCGCCCGCGATCAGATAACCGGCCGCGACCAGGAGCAGGATAAGCGTACCGAGCTCGAACGAGATCCGGTCTCCCGAGGCGACGCTCAGGATGTACCCGAGCCCCTGCGCCTGCACCTGGATGTAGAGGATCGTGAACACGACGGAGACCAGGGCGGTCACGACCCGCACCGCATCGCTCTCGTAGAAGTCCGCCAGCATGTCGGCCGGCGTCACGTAACGGAACCGCTTCCCCAGCGCCCAGATCCGGCTGCCGAAGACATACGTGATGGCGCCGACGAGGATCGTCCACGCGCCCGCGTCCCAGAACCCGATGCCGTGTGTGTAGAAGAACCCGCCGGATCCGAGAAACGCGAACGCGGAGTGGTAGGTCGCCACGACCGTGAGGTAGAGGACCACGAACCCGGCCTTGCGGCCGTAGAGGAGGAAATCCTCGAGGTCCACCGACATCCGCCGGTTGGCGACGATCCCGAGGACGATCGTCACGAGGAGGTAGAGAAAGATGAGCCCCGTGGCTACGACCCACGCCTCCACGTCAGATTCGCACTCGCGGCGGCACCACGGGCGCTCTCACCGGCCTACAGGTTACTGCGCTTGGCCCATAGCAGGACCGCGATGAGAAGGAAGTAGAGGATGAGCAAGTATGCGTACAGGAACGGCAGCCCCAGAATCCACGGCTGTGTGCGGTTGGCGAACAGGTAGACGGCGGGTGGTTGCGTGAGCGCGAAGAACGCCAGGAACAAAACCACCGCGACGCGCCCCGCGCGCGTGCGGGGAATCAGGTGCGAGCGAAAGTCGGCACCGCGATTCAAGAGCCTGCTTCCCCGCTGAGCGTGTCCGACTCCGGCACGGCTCGCCCCTGGCTCTGCGCCAAGTTCCTTACGCGACCGCTTTGCGCACCAGCCCCAGCCCCACCCCGGCGGCCAGACCGATCACGAGACCGATCACACCCCATTCCATGCCGCTTCTGTCTCTCTCGATGCGGATGTCGTCGTGTCGCGCGGCGGAGGAGGGATCGCCCTCCTGGTCCGCTCCGCCCGAGTGGTCACCCGCCTGGCTCGCGGCTCCCCCGGCGCCTCCCCCGAGGACCGTGATATGCAACCGGGCCACGACATCGCCATCCGAAGCGACCGCGACGACCTGATACGCCCCGGGCGTGACGTCCGCGGGTATGGTGAGCTGGTGCGTGAACACCCCGGCCGAGTCAGCCGCGACCTGGCCCACATCGTACTCGTTCAGGACACCCAGGAGCTTGAGCTGGTAGGTCTCGGACCCGGCGAAGTCGGATCCGCTCAACGGTAACGACGCGCCCGCCGACACGGAGCTCCGGGAGCTTCTGAGCACTGCCTCCTCGTGCGCGTCGCCGGCGGCACCGGGAGCGCCGAGCCACAAAGCGATGCACCCGATCAAAACCGCGCGTCTCTTCATCCTGTCCACCTGTTCCTCGAGCCCTTCACCTGTTGTCGTCGGTGCGATCCGGATCGATGTCCGGGTGGTGCCTCACATGCCGAGGTGCTGTTGCCGTGGTCCAAAGACCCCGAACAGCCACAGCGCGACCAATATGATCCCGAGCAGCACGCCCAGCCACGAGACCCAACCGCGCAGCCCCGGGCGATCGTCCGAGCCCCGGTCCAAAAGCGGGACGGCGGCGAGAAACGCGAACACCGCGGCCGGCCCGACCACCATTCCCCATACCCCGAGCAGGTTCTCCAGCCCGTAGACCCAGAGTACCGGCCAGAGCGGCTTGGTGATCTCCACACCCGCGACGGGCCGGTAGCCCAGGTTCTCCGGCGCGAATAGAGCGAGCAATCCCAGAAACGCGAGGACGAGCAGGCTGACGCCCATCAGCCGCGTCGCGTGTGTCCGAAACGTGCTCGTCTCCGAGTAATCCGCGTGGATGCCGAGGTGCCGGATGAGCCAGAAGTGGAGCGCCATCAACCCGACCAGCAACAGGGGGAGCAGGTTCGTGTGCAGGCTGAAGATGCGCGCCAGCAACGAAGTGCTACGGGTGAATCCTTCGGTAAAGAAGGTACCGATCGCGCCCGTCAGCCCGCCGCCGCTCACGAAGTGCGCCAGCGCTTCGAACCCCTCCTGATCGTATCGGAGAACGGTCCCGGTCACGATCGACAGGAACAGCAACCCGGCCATGGCGACGCCCGCCCACCACGTCAGCTCGCGCGGCCGCTTGTAGGATCGACGCCAAAAGACGTACGCGAGGTGCGCCGAGATCGTGAGCGTGACCGCGCCCGTGGCCCAGTAATGCAGGCTCCGGATCCAATCGCCGAAGGGGGCGCGCGCGATGATGTAGAGCACGCTGTCGTGCGCACCGGCCGGAGTCGGATTGTAGAATTGGGCGAGATACACCCCCGTGAGCAGCAAGACGACGATCAGGAACGCCGTGAGGCCACCCAGCATGTAGGTCCAGCGGTTCGCCCCCCGGGGGATCGCGTAGTCCAGTGCCTCCAGCGCCAGGCGGCGGCCGGTGGCACCTTCGTCACGCGGTTCGGGCGAGGAAGCGGTTTCGTTCATCGGCTCTCAGGCATTGGCGCGCGGTAACGGCGCGCGGCGGCACGCCGACGTCACGGATGTCTCGTGACCGGACAGGAGGCTTGTCATTTCGGTCCCGTGCCGCAAGCTCTAGATACGATCCGCCGCAGAACCCACACGGTAACCGAGGCAAGCGGATGGAGATCGATCACTGGGATCACGAGCGGGACGGTCCGCCGACGGAGGGCGCCTTGCGCGGCAAGCTGGAAGGCTTGGGGTATAGCGTATCCCGATATGAGTACCCCCCGGGGATGTTCTTTTCGGAGCACACACATTCGGTCGACAAGATCGACGCGGTCGTGTCGGGCCGGTTCCGTATGACGGTCGAGGGGAGGGAAGTCATCCTCGAGGCGGGTGATTGTCTCACGGTGCCGCGCGGAACTCCGCACAGCGCGGAGGTGATGGGGAACGAGCCCGTGATCAGCCTGGATGCGATTCGACGCTAGAGGATGCCCACGAGTGGCTTTCCGGGGAACCGTAATCGCCCGTAACGGTCGTTCTAGCTCCCCAATCTGCGGCGGATCTCGGTCGGGTATTCGGGAAAATAGCGGGCGATCTCGGAGATCTCGAAGTGGCGCAGAATCGCTTCCTTCGGCTCATGCTCGAGCAAGAACTGGAACGATTCCTCGAGAAGCCGCTCGGCTCCGAGTCCGCCGCCGAACCGATCGAGCGCCGCGACGGTCACGTCCACCTCATGCTGGGTCGCGCTCACGCGGTCCTGCACCTCGATCGAGTATTTGTCGCCGCCGAGGTACGTAACTCGGATTTCGGCCATGGTCTTCCTCCTGGAATGACTCGTTGGAGGAATCTACCGCGTTCCATTCAAATGCGGGTAGAAGCATCGTATCTTCGCGTCAGGGCCGTGTGATCGGCCTCGGCTAGCGCTGTTGTACACCAGGCAGAGCCGGAAAGACGGAGACGTGCCGTGACACAATCGCTCGCTTTCGAGGTAGCCATCGATGTTTCGGAGGAGGCTGCGGTAGAGACCGTGACCGAGGCGCTCAAGACCGAGGGCTTTGGCATTCTCACTCGAATCGACCTGCACGAGGCGTTCAAGGAGAAGCTCGATCTCGATTTCCGGCCCTACACGATCCTGGGTGCCTGCAATCCACCGCTGGCTCACAGGGCCGTATCGAGCCGACCCGAGATCGGCATCATGCTCCCGTGCAACGTGACGATCGAGTCCGGTGCCGGCGGTGGGGCCATCGTCCGAATCAGCGATCCGAAGGTGTTGATGACGACGGGTGGGTTCGACGCGGATCCGGCGATTCAGGAGGTGGCAGAGGAAGCTCGCGAACGGCTGAGCCGGGTGGCAGACTCGCTCAGGGGTCGGTGAGAATTCGCGGATCCGACACGTCACAGCAGGCCGATCGGGCGCCGACTCGGCTAGTAGCCGCGGTAGGCTCCCCGATATCGCTGGCCCGTCCGCGCGTCGAACACGTAGCGGTACTTCGTCCGTGGATTCCTGTGATCGTAAACGAACACCTCGACCACCTCGTAATGGTCGTAGGGCCTCGCCAGCAGCCAACCCCCACGCGGTACGCGACGCTCCAGGCGACGGCACGAGCCCTCCGGCGACTGGTGCCCGGGCGCCACGCCTGGTAGCCAGATCCGGCACCTGCCCGGAGCCGGCAGATAGCCACGCGGCACCCGCAGACGGTCCATACGAACCGTGGGGCGGTCATCGTAATCGTAATACCGGTCCTCGTAGTACGGGCCGCCGTGTGCATGAGCACCGAACGCGTACCCGCACCCTGCGAGCAGCGGTAACATGGCCAGAGTTGTAAGCTTGGCCCTCATCGCGGACCTCCTTCCCTCCATCTTCACCACCCCAGAGACGGGTTCAGGAACGCTCGCGTCACGAAGATCTTCCTGGCGCCGCTCGACACCGGCAGCTAGGTGAAGAAGGCCGCGCGACGAGATCTCGCCCGCGCGCTCCCCCGAATTCAGGCCACGAGAGAACCCCGGAGGCTGCATGCGTCACCACGTATCGACTGTTTCGACCGCACTGCTGCTCGCAACCAGCGCATCGCTGTTGGGTCCAATCCGGGTCAGCGAGGCCCAGGAGGTGGGTCCCTCCAACGGAGCGCTCGTGATCGTCGGTGGCGCGATGCGAGATCCGGCGATCCTCGAGCGCTTCATGCAGCTGGCGGGCGGACCCGATGCGCCTGTCGTCGTAATCCCCACGGCGGGAGGCGCCGAGAGCTATGACGAGTCCTTCGGGGGATTGCGGCCGTTTCACGAGTACGGAGTCCGCGACTTGACGTTACTCCACACCAACGACCCCGCGGTCGCCGACACGGACGAGTTCGTCGAATCGATCCGTGCCGCTCGGGGGGTCTGGTTCAGCGGGGGGCGTCAATGGCGCCTGGCCGATGCGTATCTGGGGACGAAGACGGAGCAGGCGCTATGGGATCTCCTCGAGCGTGGCGGCGTGATCGGCGGATCTTCGGCGGGGGCCACGATCCAGGGCTCCTACCTGGCGCGCGGTGACACCCGCACGAACGTGACCATGATGGGTGATCACGAGCACGGCTTCGCGTTCTTGAGGAACACCGCGATCGACCAGCACCTGCTTCGCCGCAATCGTCAGTTCGACCTGATCGAGATCGTCGAGGCCCGCCCCGAGCTGCTGGGGATCGGGATCGACGAGAACACGGCAATCGTGGTACAGGGCGATCGCTTCGACGTGATCGGCGAGTCGTACGTGGCGATCTACGACCATGGACGCATGATCGGGGAGGAAGGACGCTTTTACTTCCTCGCCCCCGGCGATCGCTTCGATCTTGCGGAGCGGCAGCCCACGCGTGTCTCGCAGCAGTTCCAGCCGCTGGATCGCGTCGAGACCAGGGCCTGGCCGTAGGAGCGGTCTGGCAGCTGGCGATCAGCCTTCGGGCGTACGCATGGCGAAGGTCACGAGATGTCCACCCGGCTCGCGGACGCTGACCTCGTCCATGCCGTAGAAAGTCGAGTGTCGCGGATGGACGATATCCGCACCTTCCAGCGCGGCCTCGAACGCATCGAGATCGTCGACCTCGATGAACAGCAACGTTCCCCCGAGCGGGAAGTCCGCGAGCTGAGGGTCGTTCGCGATGCTGGCTCGGGTCTGGTACATGATCTCGACCGGGCCGCTGCTGAGGCCGACGAACCCGAGCCGATCACCTTCGGGCACTTCCATCGTCCTCTCGATGGATTCGGATGATGTATCGGGGACTCGTGCCCGTGCCCGAGTCCACCCGGGACCTTTCGGCCTGACAGATTCGGAATCTAGGTGGCGAGATGGACCGCGTCTTGTACAAACGCGACAGCGCCACCCTGGGCTCTCCACGCGCCGGGCGTCAGGCCCGATAACGAGCGGAAATCACGACCGAGGTGAGCCTGGTCATGATAACCGCAGCGGTACGCGAGGGAGCTGAGTGCCAGGTCCGGGTCCGCCGTGAGAAGGTGGGCGGCATGGCGGAAGCGCTCGATTCGAAGCGCGGTCTTTGGAGCCAACCCGGCGTGCTCGGCGTAGCGACGCTGGAGTCCCCGTGGCGAGAGCTGGACGGCGGCCGCCAACTCGCGAACGCCGAGTCGGCCGTGCGAGGCTCTGACCAGCCGGCCGGCCTCCAACACCGTGGAATCGGGAGCTCGCGCCCCCTCGTAGCGGGCTCGCAGAACCGCCCAGATCATCTCCGGTCGGGCGCCTGGACCCGCACCGCCCAGATGCTCCGCGAGCTCGTCCGCCCACCCCAGGCCCCCGCTGGCGGCCGGGATGGCGTCATCCCTGATCTCGGAACCGGAGACGTCGAGCAACGGGGTGAAGCCCCCGGGGCGAAAGCGAACGCCGAGGAAGCTCATCGCCCCGAGCGACAAGTGCCGCTGCGCACGCGTCATGGGCCCGATGACGGAGACCACGCGGGGCGAGGACTCCACCAGATCGAAGAGGAGATCCATGCACCCATCCGGAGTCACATGGCTCAGGAACCCGGTTCCCGCCGCCGGCCGGCCCACAACCGTCCAGGTGCACTCGATTCGGTCCGCCAGGTCGGCCGGCGGCGAGAACGCCGAGTAGACGGGGTGTTCGGAGGCCGACGCCGGTGACGTCGGCCCCCCCGAGCGATGGGATCGCGAGGCTCTTGACCCCCGTGCGGTGGAGCCTACGGAACGAGCTCCGGTTCTCTCTTGCGCAGGATGAACAACCCCTCGCGCATGCTCGTTACGAGGATCACGCCGCTGTCGAAGAACGGGTAGTTGCTCCAGGAACCGGAGAAGCCGGGCGCGTCCTCACCCCAGGGCACGGTATCGAAGTACGCCACCTCGACCGGGTTCTCGGGGTCCGCCACGTCGATGATCCGGAGTCCGCCCACATAATTGGACTGGTACATGTACCGGCCCCGCACGTACAGGTTGTGATCGGTAGCGGTCGTCGTGCCCATGAACTCCGTGGCGAGGACGGGATCGTCGAGATCCTTGATGTCCCACACCAACGTGCGTGTCCGGTCGGTCGATCCGGCGATCTCATCCAGCTCGTCATCGAGGAAGAAATATCCATGGTCCGATGAGATCCAACCCTGGTGCGCGTACCCGACATTCGGATACGAAGCGCTCGACAGCGGGAGAGGGTTGCCCTTGTCGGTCACGTCCGCGATTCCGAGCGCCGTCTCGCTGGCGTTGAAGCATATCTCCTTGCCACGGTGCTCCTCATCGGGGCCCCGATAGACCACGCACTGGGCATCGTGCGTGTAACCGGTGCTCGCGTTGCCCGTGGCGGGATCACCGAAGCAGCCCGCGAAGGTGGGGTTCGTCGGGTCGCGCACGTCGATCATGTGCAGGGCCCCGCCACATGTCTCGCCACCCATGCTGTTGCCGACCGTGTACGCGAACCCGGTCTCCTCGTTGATCACGATGTTGTGAGCGCTGAAGATCCCATCGTAGTGCGCCGTTTCCTCGAAGGTCACGGGTGCCCCGGCGACATCGCGCAGCTGCGTAAGATCGAAGATCTGCACGCCGTGTGGTCCGGAGCCGTCGGACACGACGAAGACGTGGTCGCCGTAGACCTTGAAGTCACGCCACAGGCTGGGCTGGGCGCCTTCATGCAGTGGAAGCTCGCCCAGGTACACGGGGTTCTCGGGGTCGCTCACGTCCACGAAAGCGGTCGCGTCGAAGCGTCCGACGATCGCATACTCCCGACCGGTCCGTGAGTCGGTCCAGCCCCACAGGTCGTTCACCTGCACTCCGCGCTCTCCACCCAGAGACTCGACCGGGAGGAACGCGACCAGGTCCACGTCCGAGCACGTGTACTCTTGAACTTCCCCGTCCTCGCACTCGAGCTCGCCACCCACGATGGGCGCGAGACCGCCAGCGGCGTCCACGATCGATCCCCGCTCGGTCCACTCGCCCGTGGTCGCATCGCGGGCGTACACGTACCCGATACCGGCAAAGAACTCCGCTCCGGGCGCGCCGACGACGATCACATCCTCGGCCGCCGTGGTCGCGGCTCCGTAGAACCCGATCAGACCCCGGGTTTGGGTCGACAGCGTCTGCGAGGATCCCCAAGCTCCGTCCTCGCCGCGCCGCATGATGTAGGCGGCACCGCTGAGGCCCGGCGCGCCGACCACCAGGTCGGATCCGGCCATGGAGAGCGAGTATCCGAACAGCGTCTGAGGTGTTCCACCGGGAGGTCCGGTACGCGCCATGCGTTGCCAGGCGCCCGCCGCGTCCGGCTCGTACGTGAACAGGGAGCCGGTGGCTTGATCGGCGAGCGGGGAAGTGACCATCGCGAGATCGCCGTCGAGGAGCACCGCATATCCGATCGCGACCTCCCCGCTCTCCGGAGCGAGCCGCGCCTGCTCCTCCCAGCTCCCCGCTCCACCTCGAGCGAACACGTACGCGGCACCCGGCTGATAAGCCGGAGGCGCCCCCACGAAGGCGAGCCCGAACGGCCCCGGTGCGCCCACGAGAGCGCGGTCACCCGTGAAGCTGATGGAGGCTCCGAAGCGGCCGCCGGCGTCCCCGGCACCGGGGCTGAGCTCCGCGGCAAGACGCCAGCTCTGGGCGGACTCGCGCTCGAACTCGTAGGCCGCCCCATATCCATCCCGACCCGGGGCGCCGATCACCGCCCGCGCGCCCTGTAGCCCGATCGACTCGCCGAATGCGTCTCCGGGCGCGGGGCGCGACAGCGTCAGGGTCGACGCCAGCGTCCAGTCTTCGCCGGCGCGCTCGAACACATAGACGGCGCCCCGTCCCTCATTGCGTTGGGGCGCCCCGACGAGCATCACATCGCCATCCACCGCGATGGCCAGTCCGAAGCCGTCTCCGACTTCCACGTCGGGAGCGGTGACCAGCGCACGCTCGACCCACCCGTCGGCCCCGGACCGGAACACGTGCACGCCTCCGATTCTTGCTGCCGGTGCCGGGAACACGGGGAACTCATCAGGCCTCCCCACGAAGATCTCATCGCCGGAGACGACCACGGCTGCCCCGAAGCCCGTGCGTGCCGAAGCAGGTGAGGAAAGCCTTCCGCCGTCGTCACCGGGACGGTACGTCTGTGCGCCAAGCGGGGCAGCGGTGAGGGAAAGCGCCGCCAGGAGCGCGGCGGTGGAGACGGCGTGACGGGTCATGTGGAAGCGCATCGCTCTTTCTTCTCCTCAGCTTCGATGTTCGGCCGCACGGCGACCACGCCTGTGCGCTCGCGGACGGGATCGTGCGAACTGTGCTTTGGACACTTGCGTTGGACACTCCAGGGACCGGTGCGCCGCAATGTGCGCGACCGGACGCGGTTCCTGTAACCGGCGGGGGCCGATAGGGTCCGCGGGTCCCGATGGGTCAAGCGCTTCCCACGGCACCGATCGCGACCCCAATATGTGCTGTCTCGTATCGTCAACGTCTCGTGTCCGAGCGGTCCGAATGCATAATCCTCCCGATGATTCCGCCCGAAATGAGCTTGCGCGCCGGCAGGCGGCACTTCTTCGTCTGTCCACCGAGATCGCGAGCGCGCAGGATGAAGCCGCCGTCTATCGATCGATGGTCAACGGTCTCCGCGATGAAGCATTGGGCTACAGCTTCCTCGGCGCGTTTCTCCTCGATGAGGAGACCGGCGACCGCGTGCTCCAGGCGAGCGTAGGCTGGGCGGATATCCCGGAGAAGCTCCGCGTGCATCACGGAGAAGGACTCAGCGAGCGGGCCCTGGAGGACGGAAAGCTCCACTACACGCCTGACGTTCGGCGTGAGTCGAGGTACCTCCCCAGCCTGGCAAGCGGATCGGAGCTCGATGTGCCGTTACGCATGGACGGCAGGACGTTCGGCGTCCTCGTAGTGGAGAGTAGCGAGCCGAACGCGTTCGGCGACGAGGATTTCGAGATTCTGACCGCTGCCGCCAACCAGGCGAGCATCGCGATCGGCCGTGCCCGGCTGCTGGCGGCGGAGCGACGACGAGGGGACGAGCACAAGGCGTTGCTCGACACGATGGCCGATCTGTCGTCCGACCTCGAGCTGCCCAGGGTGTTGCAGGCCGTCCTGGCCCGGGCCGTCACGCTCCTCGGCGTTACGGGCGGCGAGGTGGCGATCTGGGACGAGGATGCCGAGGAGCTGGTCGTGGTGGCGAGCGAGAACATCGGAAAGGACTCGACGGGTACGAAGCTGGGGCTCGGCGAGGGTGCCATGGGTGCCGTGGGCGAAACGCGCGAGCCCTTGATCATCCCGTCATACCGCGAGTGGTTGGGTCAATCCGCACAGTACGCGGACGTGACCGTGCACTCCGTGATGGCGGCGCCGCTGCTGATCGGTCGGCGGCTGGTGGGTGCGATCGCGACGGTGCACTCGGACCCGGAGCGCGTCTTCGACGAGGACGACCTGCGGTTGTTGAACCTCTTCGCCCCACAGGCGGCGATCGCGATTGAGAACGCCCGCCTTTATACGGCGGCACAGCAGCAGAAGCAGTATTTCGAGACCCTGGTGCAGAACAGCCCCGTGGCCATCGTCACCCTGGATCGGTACCACAGCGTCGTCTCCTGCAACCCCGCCTTCGAAACCCTATTCGGTTACCGGCAGTCCGAAGCCGTCGGGCAGGAATTGGATGCACTGATCACGACCGAGGCCACCCGCTCGGAGGCGGTTCAGTACACGGAGGAAGCGCTCGACAGGCCCGTCCATGGCTTCGGTCGCCGTCACCGGAAGGATGGATCACCGGTCGATGTCGAGATCCTCGCCGTTCCCGTCATCCTGGAGGGCGAGCCGATGGCGCTGATGGGGCTATACCATGACGTCACCGAACTACTCGAGGCGCGGCGCGATGCCGAGGCGGCGAACGTCGCCAAGAGCCAGTTCCTCGCGAGCATGAGCCATGAGCTGCGGACCCCGCTCAACGCGATCATCGGGTACAGCGAGATGCTCCAGGAGGACGTCGAGGACCTCGGTCATGGCGAGCTCGGGGCGGATCTCGAAAAAGTCCAGACAGCCGGCCGTCACCTGCTGTCTCTCATCAACGATGTCCTGGATCTGTCGAAGATCGAAGCGGGGAAGATGGAGTTCTTCGCCGAGACCTTCGACATCAACGAGATGATCGAGGACGTGAGCACGACCGCCACCCCACTCGTGCGGAAGAACTCGAACGAGTTCCGGCTCTATATACCGGATGACCTCGGCACCATGCGGTCGGATCTCACGAAGGTCCGTCAGATGTTGCTGAACCTGCTCTCGAACGCGAGCAAATTCACCGAACAGGGCACGATCACGCTGGCCGTCGAGCGCGATAGGTCAGAACAGGACGCAACCGTCACGTTCCGCGTCACCGACACGGGGATCGGGATGACGCCCGAACAAATGGACAGGTTGTTCGAGGCCTTCGCGCAAGCCGAAGCGGCAACGACGAGCAAATACGGGGGTACCGGCCTCGGTCTCGCCATCACCAGGAAGTTCTGCCGTATGATGGGTGGGGACGTCCGTGCGGACAGCACGGCGGGTGAGGGGTCGGTGTTCACGATCGCACTCCCCGTGCATGTGGAACAGCCGGTCGCTACCGAGTAGGCCCTCGATCGGACGAGGAATCCGGAGGAGGAACCGATCCGGACATGGAAGACAGCCGGACACAAACAATGGAGCCGGAAATGCCGACTATCCTCCTGGTCGAAGACAACGAGATGAATCGGGACATGCTGTCGCGACGGCTGAAGCGGCGGGGATTCGACGTCGAGATCGCGGTGGACGGCCGTGAAGGAGTCGAGATGGCCCGAGCCGGTGAGTACGACGTGATCTTGATGGATATGAGCCTGCCCGAGATCGATGGTTGGGAAGCCACCCGCCGCCTGCGCGCCTCGCCGCGAACCGAGAACACCCCGATCATCGCACTGACGGCACACGCCATGGCGGGGGACCGGGAGAAGGCACTGGAGGCAGGGTGCGACGAGTATGACACGAAGCCGATCGAGCTCGAGAGACTGCTGGCCAAGATCGACGCACTGCTGAACGCCGAAGCATGAACGGAGTGCCGTTCCCAGACGCGCCGCTAACATCCGATGCGGCCAAACAGCTCCGGCATGAGCTGCGAACACCTGTAAACCACATTGTCGGGTACGCCGAGATGCTGCTCGAGGATGCGGAGGATCCCTCACTGGTAGATCGCCGGTCCGCGCTCGAGCAGACCATCGAAGCGGCGAAGGAAGTGCTGACCCTGATCAGCGCGACACTCCCGTCTACCCGAACGGAGATACCGGTCTCCGACGTAGTGTCCCTCTACAAATCGCTGCGCGGACCGCAGGGACGGATCGTGAGAGCGATCGGGAGCCTGACCCCGGTCCCCGGCTCGTCCGCCGAGCCCGAGTTCGAAGCGGACCTCGGTCGGATCCTTCAGGCTGCCGAGCGACTCGTGCCGGAGGTGGCGGAAGGCGAGGGTGAAGGAGTGCGCGGGCCCGGTGCATCTTCGAGTGGCACCATGGACGCCTCCAGGGCGAGCGCGCATCTGCTGGTCGTCGACGATGATCCCGACAATCGCGAGGTGCTCCGACGGCGGCTCGAGCGCGAAGGCTACCGGGCCGAATGCGCCGAAGATGGGGAGCGCGCGCTCGAGATGATCACCCGGCACGAGTTCGATCTCGTCTTGCTGGATGTCATGATGCCGGGGAAGGACGGGTACGAGGTGCTCGAAGAGCTCAAGGGCTCCACCGAGACGCGAGACATCCCCGTCATCATGATCTCGGCCCTGGACGATATGCGAAGCGTGGTACGGTGCATTGAAGGAGGTGCGGAGGACTATTTGCCGAAGCCGTTCGATCCCGTCCTGCTTCGGGCACGCATCAACGCGTCACTCGACAAGAAGCGCCTCCGCGATCAGGAGATCGACTACCTGAGACAGGTCGCGCTCGTGGCTGACGCCGCCGCGGCGGTCGAGTCCGGTGCGTACACGTCGGGCCCGCTCTCGGCAGTGGGGCGTCGCGCCGATGAGCTGGGGCGCCTCGCACGTGTGTTCGATGGGATGGCGGAGCAGGTGCGCACGCGTGAGGAGCGCCTGCGGGATCAGGTCCAGGAGCTGCGCGACGAGATCGACGCGGCCCGATCCAAGTCGACACGCGACCAGGGTTTGTGGGGAGAGATCACGCTCGCGGTAGGGGAGAGATTCGCGGATCGCTACGAGATCGTCGAAGCCGTCGGCCATGGAGCCATGGGAACCGTCTATCGGGCGCGGGACCTGGAGCTGGAGGAGCCGGTGGCGATCAAGACGCTTCGCTCGGAATTCGTCTCCAACCCGGAATCGGTAGAGCGTTTCAAGACCGAGATCAGGCTGGCGCGCCGGATCTCCCACCCGAACGTCGTCCGAACGCATGATTTCGGCGAATCATCGGGCGTCTACTACCTGACGATGGAGTACGTGGAAGGGCTGACTCTGCACGAGCTCATCGAGAGCCGGGGCAAGTTGAGCGTCGCCGCCGTGTTGGCGATCGGCACTCAACTGGCGAATTCGCTGGCCATCGCGCATGAGCAGGGGGTCGTCCACCGTGACGTGAAGCCCGGCAACCTGCTTCTCGACGCCGATGGGGTGTTGAAGGTGATGGACTTTGGCGTCGCGAGGCTCGCCGAAGGCAGCACGACGCTGACACAGGCAGGCTCGATCATCGGCACCCCGGCGTACATGTCTCCCGAGCAGTTGCTCGGGGAAGCGCCGGATGCGAGGACCGACCTCTATTCGGTGGGAGTCGTGCTGTACGAATGTCTCGCCGGGCAGCTGCCCCTGGACGCCGCCTCGACGATCTCCCTCATAGGGCAGGTGCTCAACGTCGAGCCGCGGCCGGTGATCGAGCTGAACGACGATGTTCCGGAGGCCCTGTCCGCTCTCATCGCTCGGTTGCTCTCCAAGGAGGCGGATTCGCGGGTGCAGTCTGCGACCTCGCTCGCTGAACAGCTCAGCCGTCTCAGCTGACCGGGAGAGCCCTTGAGCGGGCCGCGAGAGCCTGAGGCGGCCGCGAGCGGGCTCTACCCTTCCAGCGCTTTCTCGACCTCGGCCGCCACCGCGCCGGCGAGCTCGGCGCCCTCCGCCAGCAGCGTCTCCACGGCGTCACGCATGCGGGCCGAGAACTTCTCGTCGCCGGTCTCCGGAAGGTTGATCCGCACGTTGTAGGCGGCGGAGCGCGCACCCGCGTCGGCCAGGAGCGCCGCCGTGCCCACATCGCTGACCATTTGCGGATCGGTCATCGGGGCGATCTCGGCGCACAGCTTCAGGGCTTCCACGCACAGCTCCACGTTGGCTAACGGCACCCGCGTCGCCTCCTTGTAGCCCGCGCGCATGGCCTCGGCCCGCGTCTCGCGCTCCTCCTCCGTGTCTTTCGCCATGCGCATCGCCTCGATCACCGAGTCGAACGCTCGCGTGTCCTCGTCCACCCCTCGAAGCAGCGCGTCCTTCAGCTCCTGACCGCGGTCGGCGATCGAGCACAATGCGTCGTAGTGCTCGTCGACATCGCCTTTCGGGATCGAGAGGTTCGCCACCATGGCGGCGAGCGCGCTGCCAAGGGCCCCGGCGAGCGCCGCCACCGAACCCCCGCCGGGAGCCGCGGTGTCGCGCGAGACCTCGTCCACGAAGTCGTAGGTGGGTCGAAGCACCAGCGGCCCCTCGATCTTCGGCATGCCCAGGACACGCTCCTCGACGTCGAACGCGGAGACTTCACGCAGCCCCATCGATTGGACCGCCGTCTCCATCAGATCGGGGACGGGGAGACCGCTGGACCGTCTCATCCCTTGCAGATAGGAGCGAGCGGCCCATCTCATGGCTTCGTACGGAATCACGCCGACGATCTCGGATCCCGTGACCACGATTCCACGCTTTCGCGCTTCCTCGCGAGCTGCCTCCAGCACCTCGTGCGGGGGGCTCACCTTGTAGTCGGTCAGGTTCAGGCTGATCTGCGCCCGGTTGTATTCCTCGATCACCCATCCGAGGCCCTTCACGAATTGGAACCGTCCGTCCTTGAAGACCGGGCCGCTCGGGGTCTCCGGATCTATCGGGATGGAGTCGTACCGCTCCCGAAGGTCACCCCCGTGCACATCCGAGTGGTGATCGGCGAGCTCATCAAAAGATCCGCCCGTGAATTCGCAGTTACCACACGGGTAGGTGCCATCCTCCGGGAAGCGGACCACCTCCCCCTTGTAGTAAAACGGCTCGGTGTTGCCGCTTCGCTTCCAGCGGCCCCGCTCCCGAAGCTCGTACGCGATCTCGGTCGCGTACCGGCGGTCGGTCGTGTTCAGGTTGATGTTGTAGGCGATCAGGAACTCGCGCGCTCCCACGGCGGTGGCCCCGGCCGCGGGATTGAATTCGGCGGGCCCGAAATCCGGAGCCCAGTCCGGGTCGGCGAGCTTCGCCTCCAGTCCCTCGTACTCGCCCGCGCGAACGCTCGCGAGGTTGCGGCGCTCCGGTAGCTTCGCCGCGTGCTCGTAGAGATAAACCGGGATGGCCAGCTCCTCACCGATGCGTCGGCCGACCTGATCGGCGATCTGGACGCAGTCGTCCATCGTCACGCCTGCGACGGGAACGAAGGGAACCACGTCGGTGGCGCCGAACCGGGGGTGTGCGCCATGGTGCTCCCGCATGTCGATCAGCTCGGAGGCCCGCTTCACCGCCCGGAAGGTCGCTTCGTCAATGGTCTCGGGGGGACCGATGAAGGTGATGACCGTGCGGTTGGTGTCCGCACCCGGGTCGACGTCCAGCAACGTGACGCCGGAGACGGCCTCTATGGCCTCGGTGATCTGCCTGATGAGCGCCTCATCCCGACCTTCAGAGAAGTTGGGCACGCACTCGACGATTCGCTCCATCGGCCTACGCAGTCCCTTTCCGCGCGTACGCGGCTTCCCCCTCGAGGTCCGGAGACCACTGACCGAGAGTCGCGAGCCCGTTCATCCTGGCACGATGACGGAAGGCACCCTGTCCCGCGGGGACGTTGTCAGAGTTGCCCCCCCAGGCCGCCAGCGGGGCCGCCTGCAGCGCTCGGCCATACGAGAAGCTCAAGTTCCAGGGCGTGTCGTACGCTGCGTTCATCGCCCCGAGGTGGGCCGTGGCATCGACATCGGACTGCCCGCCTGACAGGAAGACGATGCCGGGGACCGCCGACGGCACCCCACGCTTCAGGCACCGAACGGTCTTCTCCGCGACCTCCTCGGCCCCCGCTTGATCGTCGCACAGCTTACCGGACAGCACCATGTTCGGCTTGAGCACCGATCCCTCGAGGAACACACGCTGCTCGAACAGTGCGGCATACACCTCCTCGAGGGTCCACTCGGTCACTTCGAAGCAGCGATCGATATCGTGGTCCCCGTCCATGAGGACCTCGGGCTCCACGATGGGCACCAGGCCCTGCTCTTGACTCAGCGCCGCCATGCGGGCGAGCGCATGCGCGTTGGCCCGGATGCAATAGGCGCTAGGGATGCTCCGGTCGCCCTCGCGTCCGATGTCGATCACCGCCCGCCACTTCGTGAAGCGGGCGCCGAGCTCGTAATACTCGGCCAGCCGGTCCCGGAGACCGTCCAGACCCTCGGTGACCTTCTCGCCCGGCGCGCCCGCGAGCGGCTTCGCACCCAGGTCGATCTTGATTCCCGGGATAGTCCCCGCATCCGAGATGAGCTGTACCAGGGGCGTACCGTCCGCGGCATTCTGTCGGAGGGTCTCATCAAACAGGATCACCCCCGAGATGTGCTCCTGCATCGCATCCGTGGTCCGGAAGAGCATCTCTCGGTAGTCGCGGCGATTCGTTTCGGTCGACTCGACGCCGATGCCGTCCAGGCGCTTCTTCATGGTCGGCGAGCTCTCGTCCGCCGCCAGAATCCCTTTGCCCTTGACTACCATTCCTTCCGCGACTTGCACCAACTGGTCGCTCATGAATCTCCTCCGCATGTTTTGGCTCATCGGGACTCGCGCGCGTCCCGAGCGTTACAGTAACCTGATCCCGCCCCGCCGTAACCGGAAACGGCCGGACAGCGACCGTCGGGGTAGGACAAGGGGAGCAAATCTGCCGCGGAGGAACTGACGCAGTCAATGAAGCGCCAGCCGCGTGAGAGCGACGCGAGAGCGACGGGAGCGGTCGGGGTAGACCGGTCGCCGGTGTGGATCGGGCGCGGGTTGGCCTGGTGGGCGCGGTGGGTCATGCGGCGAGCGACGTGGATCGTAGCCGCGACGCCCTTCGTAGCGGCCGCTCTTCTCCTCTACACCGTGCGGAACCTGGGTGTGGACACCGACACCAGCCGCATGGTGAACGACGATCTGGAGTACCGGCGGGCCTACCTCGCGTACCAGGCCGAATTCCCGACACGCGAGGACGAGGTGCTGGTCCTCGTCGAGGGTGTGACACCCGATGTCGCGGAAGACGCGGCACGGGCGCTGGCGGCCGAGCTTCGCCGGGACACCGCCGCCTTCGCTTCCGTCTACCGGCCGGGCGCCGGGCCATTCTTCGAAAGACAGGCTCTCCTCTACCTGGACCCCGATAGCCTCGCCCGGATGGTGGATCGAGTGGAGGAGGTGGGTGATTGGCTGCGGGACCTGGAGAACGATCCGTCGCTTCACGGTCTCGAGGCGACGCTCACCCGCGCCATGCGAGACCGGCCGGACACCGATCTGCGTCCGTTCCTGGGCCTGATCGCCGCGTCGGTGTACGCGGCCACGGAGGGGAGCTTCTACCCCGTTTCGTGGCAGGCCCTGCTGCAGGGCCGAGCCCCGGAGCCATCCGAGCGACGGCGGACGATCATCGTGAGACCCCGCGCCAACAGCTCGGCACTCCCGGCCGGGGAGACGATCGATCGTGTCCGCGAGCTGGTGACGGAGTTGGGCTTGGTGCAGCGGAATGGTGTGCAGGTTCGACTGACGGGCACGTCGGCGATCGAGCACGAGGAGCTGCTGACCGCGGTGGATGGGGTGCGTCAGGCGGGACTGCTGGCGCTAGTGATGGTGATCGGTATCCTCTACCTCGGGCTGCGCTCCTGGCGCCTGATGGCCGCGTCCCTCGCCAGTCTCATCGTCGGGTTGATCGGGACGTCGGCCTTCGCGGCCTTCGTGGTCCGTGATCTGAACCTGATCTCGGTCGCGTTCGCGGTGCTGTACATCGGTCTCGGCATCGACTACGCGACCCACCTGTGTCTGCGGTACCGGGAGCTCAGGCTCCTCGGCGAGGATTCCGACTATGCGCTCGAGCACGCGGTCCGGCAGATCGGCGCATCGCTGACTCTGAGCGCCGTGACCACGGCGGCGTGCTTCTACGCATTCATTCCCACGGATTTCGCCGGTGTGTCGGAACTCGGCGTCATCGGCGGGACCGGGATGTTCGTGAGCCTGCTGACGACGCTGACGCTTCTCCCGGCGGTCCTTCACACCTTGCCGATGCGCACGGGTGACGCCGAGCGTCGGGCGCTGGCTCCCCGAGGGCTTCCGCGTGCCGGCCGCCTGGTTCAACGAGTGCCGCGGTCGATTCTGGGCGTGGCGGGCGCGCTCACGCTCGTGTCGCTCGCCCTGGCGCCCCGGGCCCGCTTCAACCACAACGCCCTCGATCTACGGGATCCGGATACCGAGTCCGTGCAAGCGTACCGGTTGCTCCTCGCGGACACCGCCGCCAAGCCTCTCACCATCTCGATCCTGCGACCCGATCCCGCGAACGCTAGGGAGACCGCGGAGCTGGTGAAGCCGCTTACCGAGGTCGACGGGGTCCGAATGCTCGAGGACTTCGTGCCGGACGAGCAGACTACGAAGCTGCGGCACATCGCGAGACTCGACTCGATCCTGGCGGTTCCACCGGGCGCGACCGACGCGAGCGGAAGCTCGGAGAGCGGCGAGGACCCGCTGCGCAGGCTCCAGGGCAGCCTGACCGACTATCGCTGGAGGGCGGAGCCCGAGCAGGCCGCCCTCGCACGCCGGCTCTACCACCTGTTGCGACGCTGGGACCGGCGGGTGGCCGAGTGGCCGGCGGGGGACCGGTCGGAGCACTCGGCGAGGCTCGAGACGGCGCTGGTCGGGTCCCTGCCGGGTCGTCTCGCGTCCCTGCGTGCCGCCCTCGATGCCGAGCCGGTCGAGCTGGCGGGTTTGCCGGACGATCTTCGGTCTCGGTGGATCGGGGTCAGCGGACAGCGACGACTGGAAGTCCTCCCACGCGAGAGTCTGGAGACGACCGATCAGCTCCAGCGCTTCATCGATGAAGT
>JBDHHV010000093.1:0-13573 GCA_039589195.1 Gemmatimonadota bacterium
CCTCCACGGCCTCGCTCTCCATCTCCTCCATCCAGCGGTAGGGATCGGCGATTTCCACGCCGTGGTATTCGTCCACGTGGTCCGAGCGCTCGGCGACCGGATAGTCGGCCTTCGTCGGTGCCTTTGGAAGCTCGACGACGGCGGTCCCCGCGCCCTGATCGCCGCCGCACGCGGCGATGAACAGGGCGATCGCCAGGACCGGGGCTTGGAGCGCAGGCACGGTGAGTGGACGCACTGATCGGGCAAACGGGAAGTGCGGCATGAAACCCTCCAGGGACTT
The DNA here is from genome assembly GCA_039589195.1 of Gemmatimonadota bacterium. Lineage (GTDB taxonomy): Bacteria > Gemmatimonadota > Gemmatimonadetes > Palauibacterales > Palauibacteraceae > JBDHAC01. Next base: position 281 of record JBDHHV010000093.1, read on the forward strand.
CTCCGGATTCGTGCTTCGCCCGCCGTACGAAAACCGTCGACGGGTGTCTGTCCTTGCCAGGAGAGAACGTTAGGGCCGGGGCGCAGGGGTCGCCAGCGCGCCACGCCCCGGCGCGCTCCGAGCGATCGCTACCGCAAGAATCGGTTAGGGCCGGTCAATGACCCAAGATGCCGATGCCGACCTTCACGGTCAGGATCTTCCGCGTCCCCCACCCGAAATCAGGGACTGCGTACCCGACGGACAGATCGGCCAGCCAGAGGTCGGCGAACTCGTATGCGACGCCGGCCATTCCACCCCACCCGAATTCGGGCGTGGACCAACCGCGGTCGGCCAGCTCGGTCCATGAGGCGAACCCGGCGCCGAGGGAGACCATGGCCCGTGGCGAGGCGGCGAACGTGAGACCGATCCCGGTCAGCCCGACCGCGATGACGTCGTTCACGAACCGATCGCCAGGATTGAAGAAGCTGACCTGATTGAGGTAATAGATCTGGGTGCGCTTGCCGACCTCCCCCCCGACGCGGAGATCGGTCGCGATCGCGAACCTCGGATCCTCGAAGTCTACCAGGGTGAGCGCCGGCCCTAGACTGAAGCCGATGACGAAGCCGCTCCGGCGGTCCTCGCTATCCCATGTGGTTTGTCCGGCTGCGCCCCCGGCGGATCCGAGGACGAGCGCGAGGGCAAAGCCCATGTACGGCACGCTGCGAGTCATGTCTGCCTCCCGACTGAGACGCGACGGTCCATGCGCGATCGTCCCCCGGTGCGGGAGCGATGGCGCACCGCAGACCCTCGCGGATCCGAGTCAAGTGGCGATCAAGGGGCGGCGTAGCGCCGCAACGTGGGACGGTCAGCGATGGGGTGGTAGGTGGCGAATGAGGTTCGGGCGGGTTCCGGAGGCGGCCTTCCCCGGGGGGGCGGAACGCCCCCCCAACGCCGGCAACAAGACGATCGGTGTCTAGCGCCGGACCGAGCAGTTTTCTCCCTGGCTCGATACCACCTGGCCGCCCGCCGTCAGAATCTCCGCCGAAACGTCCGGGTTCGCGGAGGTGTGAATGAAGTCGGCCGCGATTGCCGTTGCCCCCGCAGCGATGTCTTCGGGGGCGCTGTCGAAATCGAACTCGACTTCGTCCCCCACTGTCGGTTGGAGCCCCGACGTAGCGGTGTTGCCGCCCGACCGGACCCGGGCCTGGTACTGCCCGGCGGCCAGATTCTTCCCGTCCACCGAGATCTTGGACCGGGGCTGAGCGGTGCGGACCTCGCAGCGGAGCCGGAGCTCGCCGTCTCGCGAGTCGCTTGAGCCACTCGAGCTGGTGGATCCATCGGAGCCGCTCGAAGTCGCGCTCCCCGATCCGTCATCCGAGGCCAGCCCGATGCTCGGGCCGGTCAGCGAGTCGTCGGAGCCTGCGCCGCACGCCGCGAGTACGACCCCCAACCCGGCCACCATCACGGATCCGAGAATTCTCTGCCTGATCATCCTTTGCCTCCGTCGTCCGGTGTTCCGTTCTCCGCGGGGAACCGGCTCCCGAGCGGGTGACGTCCGGTTCAGGCATGGCTCGTACCCTTTGGTACGTGTCGCATAACCATTTGTCATGGCATGAGATAACGCTGGTGAAAGTGTCCGGGACAACTGACTCGGATCGCGACAGGTGGTACGAGGCGGCGGGAGGATGTGTAGCGTAACGCTACATGACGACGGTTCTACTGAGGCGGCCCGGGGACTCGATGCAAAAGGGGCCGGCGCGTGGCCGGCCCCTCGCAGTACGGTTGGTTGAAGGTCGCCGAGCAGGCGCTACTCCTGGCTCGCCTCCTCCTCGGCCTCCGCGGTGATCTCGAGACCGGTCACGTCCACGGTCAGCTTGTCGATCTGCGCCTCGATCGCCGGGTTCACGTCCGGATTGACGCGCCCGCCGAGGCACTCGCCAAAGAAGGTCTCCATCGATCGATAGAGAGCCATGCGGTTGTCCGCGTTCGCGAACCCGTGCCCCTCGTTCTCCGCGAGCAGGTACTCCACCGGGATCCCGCGATCCCTGAGCGCGATCGCCAGCTGATCGGACTCGCGCTGGGTGACGCGTGGATCGTTCGCGCCCTGGACGATGAGGAGCGGGTCCTCGATCTGGTCCACGAAGTTGAGCGGCGAGCGGGCCTGCAAGTGCTCGATGTCGTCGACGTTCGCCGGGTCTCCGACGTGGCGGTAGAACGATCCCTCCAGGAACGGCCGCCAGTACGGCGGGAACGAGCTGATCAACGTGACCAACGAGGAGGGACCCACGTAGTCGACGCCGCACGCGAACACCTCCGGCGTGAACGTCAGCCCGACCAGCGTGGCATACCCGCCGTAGGAACCCCCGTATATGCCGATCCGGTCCGGATCCGCGATCCCCTCGTCGATCGCCCATTGCACGCCGTCCACGAGGTCGTCGTGCATGGCTCCGGCCCACTCTTTCACGGCGGCGTTGAGGAAGTTCTTCCCGTAGCCCGTCGAGCCGCGGTAGTTGACCTGCAGCACCGCGTACCCGCGGTTGGACAGGAGCTGGGCCTCGGAGTCGTAGCCCCACGTGTCACGCGCCCACGGACCGCCATGGACGACCAGCACCATGGGCAGGTTCCTGGGCTCGACTCCTCGCGGCGTGGTCAGATAACCGTGCACGGTCAGGCCGTCCCGGGCTTCGAAGGAAACCGGCTGCATGCCGGTAAGCCCCGCACCTTCGAGCCACGGCCGCGGCCGGAAGAGGAACTCCGACTCACCCGTGTCACGGTCGAATATGTAGGTGGCGCCGGGATCGGTCGGGTCGTTGAAAGCCACGACCACCTTCCGCTCGTCCAGCGTGCTGGAGGTGAAGTTGGGCGATCCGCTGTGCAGCTCGCGGATGCGCGGCAAGTCTGCGGCCCACTCCTCGTCCTTCGGGTAGATGCGGACCGTGTCGGCCACGTAAACGGTGGCGATGAGGTCGTTCGTAACATCGCTGAAGACCGCCGACCCGAAGTCTACCTCACCCAACGGATCGCTCTCGATCTCTTCGACTTCGGCCGTCTGGAGATCCATCAGCACGAGCCGGCTCAGGTCCGTGTCTCCGTGATCGCTGTTCAGGTAGAGCCGCTCGTTGTCCTTGTGAAACCGAATCGGGCTGACGTTCTCATCCGCCGGGTAGCCCGCCACGAGCCGCCAGTCGGCGTCCTCGGTGTCACGCGCGAAGATGTCCGTTCCGCCCTCCATGTTCTGGCCGAGGGCGACGCGGACCTTCTGGTCGTGGTCCAGGAGGTAACCGCCGTGACGGCCCGGATTCTCGGCCACGAGCGTCAGATCGCCGGTGTCCAGGTCGAGCCAGTAGCCGTCGAACACCTGCGGATTACGCCGGTTGAGTCCGACGAGGATCCGATCGGGTGTCTCCTCCGGAACCGCGAAGATGAGGGCCCGGACGCCTTCATACGGCGTGAGGTCGCGCGCCTCGGGGGTGGCGGTACCATCCACGGGCACGGCGTACACGTGGAAGTTCTCGTTCCCGCCCTTGTCCTGCACGTAAAGGATCTTCTCGGCGTCGATCGCCCAGAAATAGCCGGTGACGGGTCGAATGGTGTCGGCCGTCATCTGGATCTCTTCGCCGGATTCCAGGTTGCGGACGAAGACGTTCAGCTTGTCCTCGTACGCTTTCAGAAAGGAGAGCCACTCGCCATCCGGCGAGATCTGGGCCCCCGCGATCTCGGGGTTGTCGAAGAACTGCTCCACCGGGATCACCGCGGGCATGCCTTCGCCGCTGGCGTAATCCGCGGCGGTCTGCGACGTGTCGGAGCAGGCCGCCAAGGCCACGCCTCCGGCCACGATCGCGGCCAACGCGAGTCGGTTTCGGTACATCTTTCGCTCCATGTCGATGGGGGTACGGCTCCGTCCTGGTGCCGAGGAACGGGCTCCGGGTGTCCTGCGCGTCCCGGGCTCCGTCTAGTTGTACGGATAGCGTGCGTAGAAAGTTGTCTGATCCCCGTCGTGGATGCCACTCCGCGGCACTGACGGGCTTAGATTGGGACGCGTCCGGGTCGACGCTGCAAGAGGCCCGCGGACCGGTGTGATGAGGACGGGTGGTCGAGTGGGAGGTGCGGGATGAGGTCGCGGGTCGTGGGACTTGTCGCGTTGATCGGCCTGATCGGTGCCACGACAGCCTGCGTGACCGCCGGCGCGTCGGGATCCGGCGCGGGAGCCGATGTCGGGCGTCCTGCACCCACGACCGAAGCCTCCGGCACCGATTCGTCGCCGAGTCCGAAGCCCGGGCGCCGCGACTCCGCCGGAGGGTCCGATCCGGAAGATCGCGCGGCTCAGCTCCTGGGTGGGTGCGGGCTGGCGCCCCTCGATCTCCGCCCGAAGTACGTGCTGCCATTTTCGGTCGGGTCCGGCTACGAGCTGGCGCAGGGCAACTGTGGACCGCACAGCCACGATGGCCGCTTCAACTTCGGCTTCGATTTCCGAATGCCAATGCGCACGCCGATCATCGCGGCGCGAGACGGGGTAGTGAACGCAGTGCGCGAATCGAAGCCCGACGGCACCGGCCGGATCGGGGATGAGAACTACGTGATCATCGATCACGGCGACGGCGAGTACTCCCGCTACATCCACCTGACGGCCGACGGCGCCCTGGTGTCGAGAGGCGAACGCGTGGCCCGGGGAGACACGATCGCGCTGTCCGGGAACTCGGGGAGAAGCGCGTTCCCACACCTCCACTTCGACGTCGTCGACGGCTGCACGAACGGCGTGTGCTGGACCATTCCCGCCGCGTTCCTGAACTCCGATCCACCCATTCCGACCCACCGCGGGCTGTATACGGCACGCCATTTCTGATGGGAGCGAGCACTCAGCGCCCCGGTCTCAGCGCCCCGGCTTCCACTCCACCTCTTCGGATTCCTCCGTCGGACCGATCGTGCCTTCGACAGACGGCAGCAGGTCGGCGGCACCGTGCGGTTGGCCGCCCTTGATCACCCACTCCACGTTGCGCGCGTTTCGGATGTCCTCGAGCGGATTTCCCCGCACGACGAATAGATCGGCGAGCTTGCCGGTGGCGATGCTCCCGAGCTGATCGCCCACCGAGCGCCCGGGCCCCGTTGACCGTGGCGAATCGGAGCGCGTCGGCCGGGCCAGGAGGCAGCCCGCGAGGCCGCATTTTCCGCTCATGCCGGTACCGAGTCCACGGTTTCGCCTGTTGGACGGTTTCGCCTGAGACGCATGGATTCCCTCGCTATCGAGGCCGAGTGGTCCCCCCGCGGCTTCACTATAAGCGGCCGGCCGCCGCAGGGAATGCCGGTCCCTGGCGCTTCGGCTCCGGTTTGAAACCAAACGAGCGTCCCTACGTATAGTAATCAACCGGATAGTTAACTCGAATGTGATTCACAAAGAGCAAACGAAGATGGCCACACCCAAGGAACGGAGAGAACGGGATTCGGACCTCACGAAAGAGGCTCTGAGGAGGGCCGGCCGCGAGGTCTTCGCCCGACAGGGGTTCGAAGGGGCTCGGACCCGCGAGATCGCTGAGACCGCGGGGGCCAACAAGGCGCTGATCAGCTACCACTTCGGCGGAAAGCAGGGTCTGTTCACGGCGGTGGTGCTGGAGGACGTGATCGACGTCAAGGCGAGCCTTCGGCGGGCGATGGATGGGGCGGACTCTCCGAGCGGGAAGCTCGCGGCGTTCATGCGGGAGATGGCCGAAGTGGCGCGGGAGAGACCGACCTTCCTACCCCTGCTGGCGCGCGAGTTGATGAGTGCCGGACGTCACCTCGAGCCGCACGTGGAGGAGGAGTTCTTCGGCTTCTTCCACATGGTGCGCGACACGCTCCGCGAGGGCATCGAGACAGGCGAGTTCCGTCCCGTCGATCCACACGCCACCCATATCAGCCTCATCGGGGGGCTCGTGTGGTTCGGACTCACTGAGCCGTTGCGGGAGCGGACCGCGGCGGAGGGGCTCCCCCCCGCACCCAGCCCTACCTGGCCGGGCTACGTGGAGCACATGCGACAGCTCGTCCTCAGAGGGTTGGCGCCCACAAGTGAAACAGCGAAGTGATACGCGGGGGCGCTATCTTATCCCGATCCGGATCCGGCGCTGAGACAGTTTGGCTCACACACCGTTCTCGGGTTCCGAGGCGAGACACCGGATTGAGCACATAACCATATTCCCGATAAAACGTTACGGTTAGCGGAGGGCGAATCGAGGCGGATCCCTGATGGTCGCGTTCTTGCCATCAGAATACCGCCGGCCGTCCACGAACCTACGGGTTGGCCGGCGGGTATAAATGAATGACCAGGATGGCTCGACGGCGGTGAAGGGCGAGGGTGAATCGACGGCCCTTTCCGTCGCGGGAGCGAAATAGAATAGGAGGGCGTATGAGCACCCAGGACGGGTCCATTCGCCGTTCAGCGAACGACCGGTTCAAGGAGAAGTCCTCTTCGGTCGTTGGGACCGCGCTTTTGCTGGCGGTGGTCGCGCACGCGGCCGCCTTCGAGTTCTTTCCCACGCTCAGCGCCGCGGATCTCACAAGCACCCGCACGGAGATCGCCGTTGTGGATCTGCCACCCGAGACGGACATTCCGCCGCCTCCGGAGAGGATCCAGCGGCCCGCGACGCCGCGCGTCGGAGCGGTCCAGATGGACGAGGACCTGACCATCGCGCCGACCACGTTCGAGAGCAATCCGGCCGCCACGCTGGGCCCACCGCCGCCGAATGCGGGCGGCGACCCCTCTGATAGACCGACCTTCATCCCGTACGACGTCGCACCCCGCCTGATCAACAGGCGAGAGGTGGTCGACGCGCTTGCGCGGCACTACCCCAAGAGCCTGCGCCAGGCGGGAATCTCGGGTCGGGTCGTGCTGTGGATCTACATCGATCAACAGGGTGTGGTCGAGAAGTCGCATGTGGAGGAATCGAGCGGTTCCACCCTGCTGGACGGGGCGGCACAGAAGGTCGCTGCGGTGATGCGATTCTCGCCGGCCCAAAACCGGGACAAAGCGACGGCTGTTTGGATCGCCCAGCCGATCAACTTCGAAGTGATCAACACGATCCGGTGAGGAAAGCGCGGGAGACCGCTGCTTAGACGGCCCTGAATGGACCTCGGTCCGGTCGCCAACGCGGCCGGGCCGTTTTCACATCCGGCCGCCACTCGCTATTGCAGGCCGCGGCTCGTCACCTGGGGCGGCCCTGCTCGCGCGGCTGCGTCGAGGGGAGGGCGAAGCGTGCGTTCGCCTCCGCCGCCGCTTCCTGCACGGTGTTCGCGACCGCTTGTGAGAGCGCGACGGTTCCCGATGGGGTCGGGATCTCCGCGGGCAAATCGCGGGGGTCCCTACCCGCGAGCTGCTCGTACATCACGAGTGCCGCCAGATAGCTGCCGAGCAGGCTCGGGTGGAAGCCATCGGGTCCGTACAGAGCGAGATCCGCGTCCCGCGCCCACGCCGATCGCCACGCTTCACCCGCGGGGAACAGCAGCCCGCCGACGGCCGCGGCGGCGGTGCTGTACGAGTCCGCCACGCCGTCGAAGTCGAACAAACGCGATTGATCCGGCCAGACCATGTAGAGCGCGGTGCGCGCGCCGACGCCTTCGATCTCTTCCGCGAACCGGTCGCTGTATTCGAGCAGCGACGGTCGTCCCTCGGTCGCAGAGGGGCCCTGCTGCAGGACAACGACCTCCCATCCTCCGAGGGCGATTCGGGCTCTCGCGGTTCCTTCCGCCCAATGGTCCTCGAGCCCGAAGTTCGGGAACGCGACGACTTCGAGGTGGAGGGGCTCCACCCCACCCGTCTCCAGCAATCGTCCGAGGATCGCAGGCATGTCGTTCCAGAAGGTGAGGCTGTTGCCCACGAACAGCACGCCGAATTCCCCCGGCTGGGGACCAGGCTGCGGATTCGGCTGAGGGCCGGAGGGCGTCGACGCGCAACTCCAACTCGCCAGCAGCGCGAGGAGCGACACCATGAGGGCGCCGCGTGTGCATCCCCTGTTCGAATCAGACACCGGCACCTCCGGGTTGCAGCGTCGAGAATCGGGAAGGCAAGATAGCCACTCGGACACCCCCGCACGCTCAATCGACGACCGACCGCTCCGGGTCGATCCTCAGCCAGCAAAGCGAGCCAGAAACCGGGCACCGGCGACAAGCCCGCGAGGATTCGCGAGAGGGGTCGTGCGGACTCCGCCGCCTGCAGCGCGATTAGCCATGTTCACGGTCTACGATGCAAGCGCGAGACCGACCAACGTCGGAACACCAGCCCGATCAGGGATTTGCGGAGCTCAGCGCACTCCGGATCGCCTTCAGGTCCAGCTCCACGACCCAAACGTCGAAACTCCCGGATCTGGTGCTGGTGAACGCGATCCGTGTCCCATCCGGTGACCACCGGGGCGTGTCGTCGTACGCCGGGTGCGAAGTGAGCCGTACCGGCGCCCCGCCATCCGGGGACATGACCCACAGATCGACGTTGTCGTCATGGCGCGAGGCGAACGCGAGCAGAGAGCCGTCCGGGGACAGGTCCATGTACCGGTACGCGTGTGCGCTGTCGGAGGCGACCTCTCGCCTCTCGTCGCCGGTCGCAGACACCGCCACGATCGTGGACTCCGGCGACTCTTCCTCGCGCACCCACGAATAGATCTCGGACCCGTCAGGCGACCAACAGCCCGTTATCGGGCGCTTGCCCGGTTCGCTCAGGACGATCCGGGCCTCGCCCGTCCGTACGTCCAGCACCCAGAGGTCGGATCCTTCCTTGAACGCGATGCGGGTGCCATCGGGAGACCAGTTCGGGTTTCCGCCGCGGAAGATGGGTATCGACGCAGGGACGACCCGGATCGGTTGCCCACCGCTCGCGGCCACGAGCTTGATGGCGTCGCCATACTCCGCGTCGAAGACGATGTACTGACCGTCGGGTGACCAGTCGGGGTGCTCGCCGATGAAAGTGGTGAGCTGCCTGCCCTCACCCCCCGCGGCCGGAACCAGCCACAGCCCGGTAAGCGCCGTGTTCCCCTCCTGGACGTACGTGGAATGGACGATCGTAGTCCCGTCAGGGGACCAGGAGGGGAACCCCTGCTGGGCCGGGTCGTCCGTGAGCTGTCTGACGGGATGGGGCTCCTGAGCGGCGAGCGCGGTGCCCGTGATGCAAACGAGTATGGTCGGGTACCGGAAACTGCGCATGGTGCTTCTCAGGTGCCGTGCTGCACGCGTCGCTCCAGGACGGCCCACCGGGCGTCGACCTCGTCCTGGATTCGCGAGATGTCCTCGTCGGAGAGGTGGCGGAAACGACCTTGCCGGCGAATGTAGGGCTCGATCGGATCCCCCGGGTGCTCCACGGTGAACCGCCAGCGGCTCCCGTCTTCGACCTCCATGAGGGGGAAGATCCGGGCTCGCACCGCCATCCGCGCGAGATCGATCGTCTCGTCGCTCTCGGTCTTCCAGCCCGGCGGACATGGGGCGAGGATGTGTATGAATCGGGTGCCCCGGATCCCCCTGGCCTTCGTCATCTTCTCCATCAGATCGACCGGGTGGGCCACCGACGCGGTGGCGGCGTACGGAATCCGGTGCGCGGCCATGATCGAGAGGATGTCCTTCTTGGGTCGCGACTTCGGGCGCTCCCGCGGCGAGGTCGTGGTCCACGCCCCCCAGGGGGTCCCCGAGGAGCGCTGGATCCCGGTGTTCATGTACGCTTCGTTGTCATAGCAGCAGTAGATGATGTCCTCGTTCCGCTCCGCCGCGCCGGAGAGGGCCTGGAGACCGATATCGAACGTGCCGCCGTCCCCGGCCCAGGCCATGACCGTCGTCTCGTCGTTTCCTCGCATCTCGAGCGCCGCCTTGACCCCGGAGCCCACGGCGGCGCCGGTCTCGAACGCGGTGTGATACAGCGGGACCTTGAGCGAGCTCTGCGGCCACGGACCGGCGATGATGCTCCAGCAACACGCCGGGAGGACGACCATGGTGTCATCCCCCAGCGCCTTCAGCGCCATCTTCATCGCGAGTGGGGCCGCGCAACCGGGGCAGGCGAGGTGGCCCGGCGCCAGATGCTCTTCCTGCGGGATCGAGTCCTTGATCATCAACTGGCTCATGGCGCGACTCCCACCCACAGGTCCTCTCGCTCGGGCCGCTCGGCCGCCCGCGTCCCGTCGATGATCTCCCCGATCACCGCAGGCGTGACGTCTCGGCCCCCGAGTCCGACCACGTACCCGAACAGGGTGGGCCGATCGTCGGGTGGCACGTCGTACAGGGCCGAGCGAAGCTCTTCCGCGAATATGCCTCCGTGACCGGGCGAGATGTTGCGGTCGAGGACGGCCACCCGCGATACACCCGACAACAGGGCCCTCAGGTGCTCGGTCGGGAAGGGTCGGAACATCTTCACCTTGACCAGACCGACCGCCTCGCCGGCATCGCGTCGCGCATCCACCACTTCGCGCGCGGTCGAGGTGATCGTGCTCGAGGTGACGAGGAGCAAGTCCGCTCCTTCGGTCCGATATCCCTCGATGTCCCCGTACCCCCGGCCGGTGAGCGCTTCCCACTCCGTCTCGATCTCGGCGAAGACATCGTGCGCGCGCTCCATCGCCTCCTGCTGCTGAAGCCGCATCTCCATGTACGCGTCCGGACGCACGAGGGCGCCGAACGCGTGCGGGTCTTTCACGTCCAGCTTGTAGCGAGCCTCGCGGCGTGGCAGGAAACCATCCACCAGCTCCTGGTCGGGGATGTCCACCGGCTCTGCCGTGTGCGACAGGAAGAAGGCGTCGAGCACGACCATCACCGGGAGATCTATGGCCTCCGCGAGCTTGAACCCGAGAATGGTCGTGTCGAGCACCTCCTGATTCGTCTCGCAATAGAGCTGGATCCAGCCGGTGTCCCGTTGCGACAGGCTGTCGTTCTGGTCGGTCCAGATGTTCCAACCCGGCCCCATGGCTCGATTCACGTCGGCCATCACGACCGGGTGCCGTCCCAGGGCCGCCCAGTGCAGGAGCTCGTGCATGAGCGCGAGTCCCTGCGAGGATGTCGCTGTGAACGTGCGCACACCGGCAGCGGAAGCGCCGATGCAGGCGGCCATCGCCGAGTGCTCCGACTCCACCGAGATGTAGCGGGCATCGAGGCTGCCGTCGGCGCACATCTCCGAAAGCCGCTCGACGATCTGCGTCTGAGGCGTGATCGGGTAGGCCGAGATGACCTCGACACGAGCCAGCTTCACGCCCCAGGAGACGGCGTGGTTTCCCTCGATGACCTTCTTCACACGCTCTCCGTGGCGACCCGTCCCGTCACAGGCCCTCTCGAGTCATCACCATCGCGCCGCGTGGGCACTCGGCCGCGCACACCCCGCACCCCTTGCAGTAGTCCATGTCGATGACGAACCCGAACCCGTCCTCACTGCGCGAGACGGCCATGTCGGGACAGAAGATCAGGCACAGCTCGCACTGGTTACACACACCGCAGTTCATGCAGCGGAGAGCCTCCGCCGCCGCCTCGTCGCGGCCCAGGCCCTGGTTGACCTCGTCGAAGCCTGCCAGGGTACGCGCATCGCTCAAGTGATGGTCCGAGTGGCGATCCGCGTGCTGGAAGTGGTCGGGGTTCATGTCCTCGAACTCGATCACTTCGTTGACGGGGGAGTTGCGGCGCAACGGGTCATCATCGCGCCACCGGGTCATGCTGACGTTGCCCTCGGGTCCGAGACAATATTTCCCGGGGTCCACCGCGGGTATCGGTTCGCCGGCGACACTCCGCAGGAACCGGTCGATGCCGAGGGCGGCCCGCTTGCCGTCGCCAAGCGCGTGCGCCACGGTGCGCTCCGAGTCCGTCACGTCGCCCCCAGCGAATACGACGGGCGTGCTTGTCGCCCCCAGTTCGTCGACCACGATCTGCCAGCGTTCCTGGTGCACATCGGGTGGAAGGAAGCCCAGGTCCGTGATCTCCCCGATGGCGGTCAGGATCGTGTCCGTGATCGCCGTGAACTGGCCCTCTTCCGTGGGGACCGGTCTGCGGCGGCCGGAGTCGTCTGGCTCCCCCAGGACCATCCGGATGCACTCGACCCCCCGCAGGCGCCCGTTCCGTCTGGCGACCGCGTTGGGCGCCGCCAGGAACTCGAACTCGACGCCCTCCCGCTCGGCCTCCAGGATCTCTTCCTCGATCGCGGGCATCTCGACGCGGGTCCGGCGATACAGAACCAAAACCCGGGCACCCAGCCTGCGCGCCGTCCGAGCGCAATCGATCGCCGTGTTCCCGCCCCCCACCACGACCACGCGGCGGCCGACGTCCGGCCGCCCTCCCGCGTTGACCTCATTGAGGAAGTGGAGGCCGGAACGGACGCCTTCCGAGTCCTCTCCCTCCATCCCCGTCGCGCGGCCCTGGTGCGCGCCCGAGGCCACGAAGACGGCGTCGTACCGCGCCATCTCGCCCCACGGAACATCGGGACCGACCCGGACGCCACACCGGATCTCGACACCTTCGGCCCGAATCCGCTCGATCTGGGCATCGAGGATCTCACGGGGGAGACGGTACTCGGGAATCCCGAGCCGGAGCATGCCACCCGGCTCGGGCGCGGCCTCGTACAGGACCGTCCTATACCCCAGCCGGGCCAGGTGATAGCCGCACGCCAGACCGGCGGGGCCCGAGCCCACCACCGCGACCCGCTCGTTGCGCGTTGTCGCGACCGGCGTGGGCGGGTCTCTCTCGAGGATCCGGTCACCCAGCATCCGTTCGACCGCGTGGATCGAGACCGGCTCGTCGAAGAGACGACGGTTGCAGTGAGTCTCGCACGGGTGGTCGCACACCCGGCCGGTGACGGCCGGCATCGGATTCTCCCGCAGCAGGAGATCCATCGCCTCGTCGTCACGATCCTCCCGCAGGAGGTTCATGTACCCCTCGATGTCGATCCCCACGGGGCACCCGGCGTTGCACGGCGCGACGCGGTCCTGATAGACGGGTCGGATGTACTTCCAGGAGCCGGTCCGATTCACGCGCGTGGACGTGCTGCTCACCGAAATCGGCGGGATGCCGCCGTGCGGCCCGACCTCAGCCATGAACGGCCTCCTCGGGCATGGGAGCGAGCGGGTCGTCGGGCTCCCCGACGGCCTCAGGGGCGCCCGCCCCGGCACCCGCGAATCGAACCCCCGCCGCCGCCTCGCGCGCCGCCCGGAGGTTCTCGTCGATGTGCGTCGGCACCGCCTCGCGGATCGCTTCACAGACCGTATCCAGGCTTGCCAGCCCGAACGCCGTCGCGAACGCGCCGAGGATAGCCGTGTTCACGATCGGCTGGGTACGCGAGCCGAGGCCATGCCGCGTGGCGATAGCGCTCGCATCGACCGTCACCACGCGAAAGCGTTCGAGGAG
>JBDHHV010000094.1:0-13476 GCA_039589195.1 Gemmatimonadota bacterium
GGCCGCCGCGGTCGATCCGCCTCGTGGCTTCGATGCGGCCCTCCGCGCCCCCGGGTCCGTCTCGGTGATCGCGGAGTTCAAGCGCCGGTCACCATCCGAGGGTGACATCAACCCGTACGCCGATATCGCGGACGTGGCCCGAGCCTACGAGCAGGGTGGGGCGACGGCGCTCTCGGTCCTGACGGATGGTCCTCATTTCGGCGGCGGGCTGGGGGATCTGCGCCGCGCCCGCGAAGCGTCCGGGCTTCCGCTCCTGAGGAAGGACTTCCTCATCGATCCTCTCCAGCTGTACGAGTCGAGGGCGGCGGGCGCGGATGCGGTGTTGCTCATCGTGAAGGCGCTCTCCGACGGCACCTTGCGGGAGCTGCGGGTGGGTGCCGAGGACCTCGGCATGTCGGCGCTGGTCGAGGCCCACGATGCGGCCGAGGTCGAGCGCGCCCTCGACGCCGGAGCGCGCATCGTGGGCGTGAATGCGCGAGACCTGCAGACCTTCGAAGTGGATCTCGACGCGTCGCTGGGCTTGATCGAGCGGATCCCAGGCGACGTGATCGCGATCGCGGAGAGCGGAGTGGGGGGAGGGGAGGACGCCGCGCATGCCGGACGGGCCGGCGCCGACGCCGTGCTCGTCGGCGGCTGGCTCATGAAGAGCGATCCGCGCCGCGGTGTCGAGGAGCTGGCGGGCCACCGAAGACGGCCCCGGGCCGGGCGGGACGCCGCGTGGCTCGAGTGAAGATCTGCGGGTGCCGGAAGCCCGCCGACGCGATCGCCGCCGCGGACGCGCGGGCTACGTACGCGGGTGTCGTGTTCGCCGAGCGACTGCGTCGGGTGACACCCGCCGAGGCCGCCGAGATCCTCGCGCCCGCCCGTCATCGATTGCGCGCCGTAGGTGTCTTCGTAGACGCCAGCCGGGCGGAGATCCTCTCGACCCGCGACGTGGCCGGGTTGCATGTCGCACAGCTGCACGGCGCCGAGTCCCCCGAGCAGTGCCGGGCTGTACGGGACTCCGGACTCGAAGTGTGGAAGGCGCTGCGTCCACGATCCGGCGAGGAGCTCGCCACAGGGCTGGAACGTTACGCCGGAGCGGTGGACGCGATCCTGGTGGAGGGCTTCTCGGAGGCGGCCGCCGGTGGCACCGGAACCGATTTCCCCATCGAGTGGCTCGCACCCGTGCGCGAGCGTCTTGCCGGCGCAGACGAGCACCGGGCTCCAGATTGCTCTGTGGAGGCCGATGAGCGGACCGATGAGCGGCCGAAGTTCGTGCTGGCGGGTGGGCTGACGCCCGAGAACATCCGCGACGCGATCCGGCGAGCACGTCCCTCGATCGTCGATGTGAGCAGCGGGGTCGAGAGAGCACCCGGCGAGAAGGACCCCGAGCTGATCCTACGCTTTGTCAGCGCGGTGCGCTCGTCCTGAGACCGATCTCCGGAACCGACTCCGAGACCGTGCCGGGGACCACTTTCGAGCCACCTTTCGCATTCCCAAAAGGCCGTCATATTGCCTCTGCGGTCCGTGGCTCCCGTGGCGGACCGCTTCCGGAGACGGTCGGTGGGAGGAGAGTGGCATGATTCGATCGCTCGTTCACGAGCCTCACAAGATAAAGACAGTTCGCCCTGCCTCGTTCCCCAGCCTGGAGGAGCGCAAGAAGTACCTGGCGGAGGCGCATTTCAACGTCTTCAACCTGACTCCCTCGCAGGTCGGCTTCGACATGTGCTCGCTGGGCACGAGCGCCATGACCCAGGAGCAGTTGTCGGGGCAGCTGATCGGCGATGAGGCGTACGCGGGGGCCAGAAACTTCGAGCATCTGAAGAAGGCGGTGCGCGACGTCCTGGGGCACACGTACGTCTGCCCCACGCACAACATTCTCGGGTGTGTCAAGCTGGTGATGGCCACCATGGTGCCGGCGGGCTCCGTGCTCCCTTCCAACGCGCGCACGCGCATCGACATCCTCGCTCCGCGCGAGGTGCACGTGCCGGATGTCCGGGATCACGACGCCGAGATCTTCACCGGCAGCGTCGATCTCGCCCGCTTGGAGGAGACCCTGCAGGAAGCGAACGTCGCGATCGTCAGCCTGCACGCGTTCGCGGATGGGCAACACCCATTCAGTCTCGGGAACCTGCGAGCCGCGCGCGCTTTGGCCGACCGATACGGGGTGCGGCTGGCCCTGGACGGCTCGCGCGTGATCGAGAACGCCTGGTACATCCAGCGCCACGAGCCCGGCATGGCTTCGCACGGCATCGCGGCTCTGGTGAAGCAGATCGCCAAGACCGCGCACGTCTTCCAGATCGATGGAGCGCAGGACCCCAAGTGTCCCACGGGCGGGCTGCTCGCCACCGACAACCCCCAGGACCACGAGCACTTCATGAACGAGGTGGTGGTCTACGAGGGCCTCCACACCTACGGCGGCATGGCCGGACGCACGATGGAGGTCCTGGCCCGCGGTCTCGAGGAGATGTGCCTGGAGGACGAGGTGCAGTGGGTGATGCAGCAGACGGAGCGCTTCACCGAGCGTTTGCGGGCGGCGGGCATCCCGTTGGAACGAGGGTGTGACGGCGCCTACATCCTCGCGGACACCTTCCTCCCCCATCTCGAGCGTTTCCAGCAGGACGCGTTCTCGGCCGCCCTGTACGAGATGTCGGGTGTGCGGGCGGTGTCTCACGGGCGCGTGGGTCGCGACCAGATCGTACCCGTCCAGATCCCACGCCTGGCCATGACGAACCGGCAGCTCGACCAGGTGGCGGATGCGATCATCAGCCTCTTTCGCCAGCGAGAGACGGTGCCGCCTCTGGAGCCCGCTCGAGAAGGACGCTGGCGGGACCAGATGCGGTACCGGGGGGTGTACTCCGACCTCGAACCGTACGAGTTCGACACCTACCCCTTCGTGATCCACACTTTGGAGCGCATTGGACGGTTGAGTCGCCGGGAGCGGCGGCGGGCCATCGGCGAGGCGGGATACAACACCTTCCTGCTCCGCTCGGCCGACGTGACCATCGATTTGCTGACCGATTCGGGCACTTCGGCGATGAGCACCGACCAGTGGGCGGCCTACGACGGCGCCCGCGCCACACCGACCACGTCCGACGAATACCTCCGCCTGGTGGAGGTGCTGCGGGAGGCGACCGGCTACGAGCACATCATCCCCACGCACCAGGGGCGGGCCGCCGAGCAGATTCTCTCGGAGATCATGATCCAGCCGGACCAGCTCGTGCCCGGCAACATGTATTTCACCACCACGAAGCTTCACCAGGAGCTGGCGGGCGGGGTGTTCAGGGACGTGATCGTCGACGAGGCTCACGACCCACAGAGCGACTTCCCCTGGAAGGGGAACATCGCCATGCCCAAGCTCGAGGTCCTGGTCGACGAGTACGGAACCGACAGGATCTCGTACATTTCGTTCGAGCACTCGGTGAACATGGCCGGCGGCCAGCCCGTGTCGATGGACAACATGCGCGAGGTGTACGCCTACTGCTCGAGCCACCACATCCCGGTGTTCTTCGATGCCACCCGGATGGTGGAGAACGCGTACATGATCCAGCAGCGCGATCCCCACTATGAGCACACCCGCGTGCGCGACATCCTGCGTGAGATGCTCCTGTACGGGGATGGCTGCACGGTGTCGGGGAAGAAGGATTTCCTGATCAACATCGGCGGGCTGCTCGCGTTCAAGGACAACGATGAGTGGAAGGAAAAAGCGGAAGAGAAGCTCCGGGTATATGAAGGGAAGGTCACCGATGGAGGGCTGGCGGCTTCCGACCTGGCGGCCATCGCTGTGGGTGTGGAGGAGATGCTCGACGATCGATACATCCGGTCTCGAGTCCGCCAGACCGCGGCGCTCGGTCAGATGCTGCTGGATGCCGGTGTGCCCATCGTCACGCCGCCCGGGAGCCACGCCATCTTCTTGGACGCGAAGCGCTTCCTGCCGCACATTGACCAGGATGAGTATCCGGCCCAGCGGCTGGCGGCCGAGATCTACGTGGAGACGGGTGTGCGGGCGATGGAGCGTGGCAACGTCTCCAAGGGTCGCGATCCCGAGACCGGGGACAACTACCGGCCTCCCCTCGAGCTCGTGCGGTTGACCATCCCTCGCCGCGTCTACACCCGCGACCACATGCGAGCGGTGGCCGACGGGATCATCCGACTGCACGAGAAGCGCGATGAGATCCAGGGGCTCAGGTTCGTCTACGAACCGGACAAGCTCCGGTTCTTCCAGGGCCGGTTCGAGCCGGTCGAAGCCGGCGCCAGCGCGGTCCCGGTCGAAGCGTAGCCTGGTCGAAGCGTAGCCTGGTCGAAAGGGGTCCGATGCCCGACGAGCGCGAGACACTGACCGGTCCGGGTGGTGCTGGCTGGTTCGGTCCGTACGGCGGTCGCTTCGTGCCCGAGACGCTGATCCCCGCCCTGGACGAGCTGAGCGCCGCCTGGGAGACGGCGCGATCCGATCCCGCGTTCCAGGTGGAGCTCGATGAGCTGCTGCGGGAGTTCGCAGGACGTCCCACGCCCATCTACAAGGCCACGCGGCTGGGGGAGGCATTGGGTGGCGTCCTCGTATGGCTCAAGCGCGAGGATCTGTGCCACACGGGAGCCCACAAGATCAACAACACGGTGGGGCAGGCGCTGCTCGCCCGTCGCATGGGGAAGCGCCGCATCATCGCCGAGACCGGGGCCGGGCAGCACGGTGTGGCCACGGCGACCGCCTGCGCCCTCATGGGGTTCGAGTGCGTCGTGTACATGGGCGAGGAGGACATGCGCCGGCAGGCTCTCAACGTGGAGCGCATGCGACTTCTCGGGGCGGAGGTACGCTCGGTCGACAGCGGCACGCGCACGCTCAAGGACGCCACCAACGAGGCCATTCGCGACTGGGTCGAGACGGTTGGCACCACGCACTACATCATCGGCTCGGTCGTGGGACCGGCGCCGTACCCGGAGCTGGTGCGCGACTTTCAACGCGTGATCGGAGACGAGGCAGCCGATCAGCTGGCGGCGCGCGAGGTCCGGCCCGCGGCCGTGTTCGCGTGCGTGGGTGGCGGGTCCAACTCGATCGGGATCTTCACCGCCTTCCTGGATCTCGAAGATACCGAGCTCATCGGCGTCGAGGCGGGAGGGGAGGGCATCCTCACGGGTCGGCACGCGGCCTCGCTGGCCGCCGGACTGCCGGGCGTGCTGCACGGCTCCTACAGCTATCTGCTCCAGGACGATGACGGGCAGGTGGAGCCGGCCCATTCGGTCTCGGCGGGGCTGGACTATCCAGGCGTGGGACCGGAACACTCAGAGCTCCGCGACACCGGCCGCGTGCGCTATGAGTCGGTCACCGACGCCGAGGCCCTCGAGGCGTTCGAATCGCTGTGTCACCTGGAGGGGATCATCCCGGCCCTGGAGAGCGCGCACGCGATCGCCCGGCTGACGGCCGAGAAGGAGTGCTGGGTGGGCCGAGACGTCCTGGTGTGTTTGAGCGGGCGGGGTGACAAGGATGTCGGAGAGGTCGCGGCACTGCTCGACCGGTAGGTTCAAGAAGGTCCCCGGAATCCGTCGGCCTCGCGCTGACGGCCGAATCGTCGTCGCGAGAGGGTCACCCGACATGGCATTCATCGACTACGTGAGCGAGGACGACATCCCGGCCGAGGACCGGGTGCCCGACCACGACAACATCGTCCGCATCCACGGTGTGCACAGCCGCACCATGCGCCAGCACTACGATCTGTACCGCGAGCTGATGTACGCGAAGGGTCCTCTGACTCGTGTCCAGCGCGAGATGATCGCCGTCGTCGTATCGGCAGAGAACCGGTGCCGGTACTGACTGCTGCACCACGGGGAGGGTCTCCGTCGGCTGCTCGGCGCTCGGGGAATGGCAGCGGAGGAGATGGATGCGCTGCTCGGGTCGCTGGCGGCCGATCGGGAGAATGCCGACCTGACGCCGGCTGACCGCTCGATGTTGGAGTACGTCGTGAAGCTGACGCGCACGCCCGGCGACATCGTCGCTGCCGATGTCGATTCGCTGCGCGCGCACGAGTTCGATGACCGCGCGATCCATGACATCTGCGCCATCACCGGGTACTACGCGTTCGTGAATCGGATGGCCGATGGCCTGGGGGTCGAGCTCGAGCCGGGTAGGGACCGACCCGGACGTAACGGGCCTCGCGGACCCGGATCCGGCAGCGACGGATGATCGAGCTGCGGCGAAACGGGCGCCCCGGGTTCATCCCGTTCCTGACGCACGGCTTCCCGACGCCGGCCGACACGCCGCGGCTTCTGGCCGCGCTCGCGGACGCAGGCGCGGACGTCATCGAGCTGGGGGTACCCTTCAGCGACCCGCTCGCCGATGGACCGACGATCCAGCGGGCGAGCTGGCAGGCGCTCGAACAGGGCGTGACGCTCGAGCGCACCCTCGACCTGGTCGATGATCTCTCGGGGGATCTCCCCCCGATCGTGATCTTCAGCTACCTGAACCCCGTCCTGCGGATGGGGATCGGGAGGTTCCTCGAACGGGCCGAGGGTGCCGGAGCCGCCGGCCTGTTGATCACCGACCTGCCGGTCGGGACGCACCCCGATCTGGAGGGTCGGCTGGCCGCCTCGAGAATCGACCTGATCCCGCTGGTCGCGCCGACGACCCCCGCCGAGCGGCTGGCAAAGATCGTCGGTCAAGCGTCGGGCTTCCTGTATTACATATCCCGCCTGGGTGTGACGGGTGCGCGCGAGAGCCTCGATGAAGGCCTGCGGGCCAAGGTCGAAGAGCTGAGACGCCAGGTGGAGCTACCGGTGGCCGTGGGCTTTGGAATCTCCACGCCCGAGCAGGCGAATGCCGTCGCCGAGATCGCGGACGGAGTGGTCGTCGGATCCGCCCTCATCGCAGCGCTCGAAATCGGCGAGGAGGCTTTCACACGGCTCGCCAACGACCTGGCGACGGCCGTGCACGGCCGTCGTCGGTGACTGACGAGACCCCAGCACAGACCGGGACGGTACAGACCGGGACGGCACAGACCGGGGTGAGTCCAGAGGGACGTCTGACGGGTCTTGCGCGTCTCTTCCTCAAGCTGGGGTGCTTCGCGTTCGGTGGGCCCGCCGCCCACGTGGCCATGATGGAGGACGAGGTCGTGGCCCGCCGCCGGTGGCTGTCACGGGCCGACTTCCTGGACATCCTCGGCGCGACCAACCTCATCCCCGGCCCCAACTCGACCGAGATGGCCATGCATGTGGGGTGGCGGCGGGCTCGAACACGCGGTCTGGTCGTCGCCGGGATCTGCTTCATCGGCCCGGCCACCCTCATCACGGGCGCGTTGGCGTGGGCATACGTCCGCTACGGAGCGCGCCCGGAAATCGGCCCCTTCCTGTTCGGGATCAAGCCCGCGGTCCTCGCCGTGATCCTGATCGCCATGTGGCGGCTGGCGCGCGTGGCGGCGCGAACGGCGCCTCTCGCCGGGCTCGGGGCGGCCGTCGCTCTCGCGGCGCTCGCGGGGGTGAACGAGATCCTCGCTCTCCTGGCGGGTGGCCTGCTCGGGACCCTGGCGGCGCGCCCCTGGCACCGCGGGTCGAACGCCGCCGTTGGACCGCCGCCGGACCTCGCCGCTCCGGACGACGATCCCGACGGAGCTGACGAGACGGCCGACGGGTCTTCCGATAACGAGGGTGGGCGTCCGGGCGTGCCCGCAGCCATTCTGGCGCCACCTGTCGCCGCGGGTTGGATAGCCGCCGGCGCGCCGCTCTGGACCCTGGGGCTGTTCTTTCTCAAGGTCGGGGCCGTGCTGTATGGCAGCGGATACGTGCTGGTCGCCTTCCTGGAAGGCGATGTCGTGGGGCGGTACGGTTGGCTGACGCGACCCGAGCTCCTGGACGCGATCGCGATCGGACAGTTCACGCCCGGGCCCGTGCTCTCGACCGCGACGTTCGTCGGTTATCTGGCGGCGGGCCCCGCCGGCGCCATCGTGGCGACCGTCGGGATCTTCCTCCCGTCCTTCGTGTTCGTGTCCCTCCTGGGCCCGCTGGTGCCTCGACTACGCGAGTCGGCGTGGACCGCCGCTTTTCTGGATGCGGTGAACGCCAGCGCCGTCGGGCTGATCGCCGCCGTCACCCTGAGCCTCGGCATGGCCACGCTCGTGGATTGGCGCGCGTGGGCGATCGGCCTGGCCGCCGCCGCCGCCGGGTTGGTCGGAAAGGTCGGCAGCGTGTGGCTCGTGCTGGCGGGCGCCGCGGCCGGTTGGCTGCTGGGGTTGTTCTGATCGCGCCCAGCGTGCCGGGATCGTCTCGACGCCGACGCCCCATCGGGCGATAATTCGGGCGTGAATCCCGCGCCAGCAGACCAGGACCAAGGCAAGGACCGGGGCCCCGGCCGCGTGCGGCGCTGGCTCGGTGCCGCCCGCGAGATCTACGAGGGCCTGTACATCGCCCCCTACCGATCGGCGATCCACCGGGAGTACCTGCGCCAGCACGACCTCTTCCTGCTCGTCGGGTTCTCCGACCTCCTCGGCGTCCCCAACCCCGTCCAGTTCTATACGCTCGAGCTGTATCCGGAGCTGTTGGAGGCGTTTCACACCTGGCACCTCCGAATGGGGCTCGAGCATCCCCCGGAGGGAGGGTTTCGGTGTTGCTGAGCACCGATGTAGAGCTCCCGGACCGGCCCATCCTGTTCTTCGGAGGGAAGGGGGGCGTCGGGAAGACGACGCTGGCCGCGACGGCTGCGCTCAGCTTCGCGGCTCGTGGCCACCGCACCCTGCTCGTCTCCACCGACCCGGCTCACTCGACCGGAGACATCCTGCAGGTCGACCTGGGCGCGGAGCCCCGCCCC
Organism: Gemmatimonadota bacterium; assembly: GCA_039589195.1. Taxonomy (GTDB): domain Bacteria; phylum Gemmatimonadota; class Gemmatimonadetes; order Palauibacterales; family Palauibacteraceae; genus JBDHAC01. The sequence continues at coordinate 8,771 of JBDHHV010000094.1, forward strand.
GTGATCGAGGATTGCTGGGCGATGGAGCTCGATCCCGAGCGGGAGGCGGACCGATACATCGACGAGGTCAAGACGCGAGTCGCCTCCGCCGCGCCCCCACGCCTGCTCGCCGAGGTGGAGCGCCAGATCGATATCGCGCGCGTCTCCCCGGGCGCCGTGGAGGCCGCGCTGTTCGAACGCTTCACCCGCATCCTGGAGGAAGAGGGGAGGGAGTTCGACCGGATCGTGTTCGATACGGCCCCTACCGGTCAAACGCTCCGGCTGCTTTCCCTGCCCGAGCTCATGACCGCGTGGATGACCGGGATGATACAACGCCGAAGGAAGGTGTGGGCGCTCGCCCGCATGTGGAGAAACGTGGCGGGCTCCGCCGAGGCGGACACGGAGCGTGACGATCCCATCCTGGCTGCGCTGGAGGAGCGGCGATCCCGTTTCCATCGCGCCCGCCAGACCCTCACCGCCTCCGAGAGAGCGGCGTTCGTGTTCGTGGTGACCCCCGAGCGACTTCCCATCTGGGAGACCGAGAAGGCCGTGGAGACCCTCTCTCGTCATGGGATTCCGGTCGCGGCCATCATCGTGAACCAGGTCCTCCCACCCGCGCTCAGCGAGGAGGGCCCGGCGGCGTTCCTCGACGCCCGCCGGGAGCGCGAGGCGCGCTACCTTGCGAGCATCTTGCGTGATCTCGGAGATTGGCCAGTCCTCTGCGTCCACCTGCAGGAGACGGACCCAGTGGGAATCGACGCCCTCAAGGAACTGGCGGCCGGGATACGCCCGGCCCCATCCGAGTGGGGCGAGCGCATGGAGGAGCGCCGGTGAGCGCCATCGTACTCCTTGTCGTCGGCGTCTCGGCGTTCCTCACGGGGTATCACGTGTACTCCCGCTTCATTTCCCGACGCATCTACCAGCTCGACCCCGACTTCGTCACCCCGAGCCACGAGTTCGAGGATGGGGTGGACTACGTCCCCACCAACAAGCACGTGCTGTTCGGGCACCACTTCACGTCGGTGGCGGGGGCGGCGCCGATCGTCGGTCCGGCGATCGCGGTCATCTGGGGTTGGCTACCGGCGTTCCTGTGGGTGACGATCGGGACCGTGTTCGCGGGAGCCGTGCACGACTTCGGGACGCTGTGGATCTCGACCCGTCACAAGGGACGCTCCATCGGTACGCTCACCGAGTCGATCGTCGGTGACCGCGCACGGGTGCTGTTCCTCCTCCTCATCTTCTTCCTGCTGCTGATGGTGAACGCGGTGTTCGCGGTCATCATCGCGAACCTGTTCATGGGGAATCCGGGTGCCGTGCTCCCGGTATGGGGATCGCTCGTCGTCGCCCTGATCGTGGGATTCCTCATCTATCGAACCGGGGCGGGGATTCTGCTGCCTTCGCTCGGGGCGCTCGCCACACTGTACCTGATGATCTGGTTCGGCCAATACCTGCCGTTCGAGCTGCCGGACGTGATCGGGTTCGAGCCCACGGCGACGCAGCTGACCACCGCCGGGGGAGACGCGGCGGCGGCCGCCGAGGCGGCGCGCGCGGATGGGCAGCGCGTCGGTTGGATCGTCGTCCTGTTCATCTACACGTTTTTCGCCTCGGTCCTACCCGTGTGGCTGCTCCTCCAGCCACGTGATTACGTGAACGGCCATCAGCTCTTCGTAGCGCTCGGGATCATCGGTGCGGGCGTCCTGGTGACGAACCCAGAAGTGGTCGCGCCGGCGGTGAACACCAACCTTCCCGACGACGCTCCTGCCTGGTTCCCGTTGTTGTTCATTACGATCGCCTGCGGTGCGATCAGCGGGTTCCATGGGCTCGTGGGCTCGGGGACATCCTCCAAGCAGCTCGACAAGGACACGGACGCTCGCTACGTCGGGTACGGTGGGGCGCTGGGGGAGGGAACGCTGGCCGTCACCTCTATCATCGCCTGCACCGCCGGCTTCGCGATCTTCGCGGGCCTGGACGGGTGGCACGCCCATTACGGCAGCTGGGCCGCGGCTTCGGCGGGTGCGACCACGGCATTCGTGAACGGGGTGGGGGTGCTGGCCGAGGGGATCGGGATCCCGAGCCGGGTAGCGACGATCTTCGCGGCGGTCGTCGTGATCAGCTTCGCGGCGACGACGCTGGACACCTCGGTGCGACTGCAGCGCTATATCATCGGTGAGCTGGGCGTCGAATACCGGGTCAAGCTCGTCCAGAACCGCTGGGTGGCGACGCTGATCGCGGTCGTCGCGTGCGCGCTGCTCGCTCTCGGACTGGACCGGGGCGCGGGCGGGATGCGGATCTGGCCGTTGTTCGGGACGACCAACCAGCTCCTGGCGGGTCTCAGCCTCCTGATCATCACCCTGTTCCTGTTCCGGCAGAGGCGTGCTGTTTGGGTGACGATCATCCCCATGACGTTCCTGCTCGTCATGACCACCTGGGCGATGATCCTGAACCTGAGGCGCTTCGCGGGTGAGAGTCAGACGCTCCTGCTCGTGGTCGGGGGCGCCATCTTCGTGCTCGAGATCTGGCTCCTGTTCGAAGCGGTGGCCGCGATCCGGCGCGTGCGCGGGCTGCGGCATTCCGAGGACGCGGGGCTGGCGGCCGCGGTCGAGGAGAGCGGGGCTCCGTAGGCCCGTTTCAGAAAGCCCGGACGTGCTCAACAGACTCTCAACGGGGTACTGGAGCTTGCTCAGAGGGGACAGGGGCAACGTCCTGGCAGCGGAAGCCTAGCTCTCCAGCCGCAGCCGCTTCGCCAGAGCTTCGTCCGGCTCCACGAACACGGTCTGGACGCGTTCCGCGAGCACCGCGCCCGGCGCCGACTTTCGCGGCTTGCGGACGTACTTGCGCCGGGTCCAGTTGACCGCCACGGTCCCGCTGTGACGGGCGCCGCTGTGTACAGCGGCGATCGTGGCCGCCTCGAGCAGGTCACGTTGTGCGGGGTTCTCGTCCTTTCGTCCCCACCGGAGGACTACGTGGGCGCCCTGCACCTGCCGCGCGTGCATCCAAATGTCATCGGGAGAGGAATGGCGCAGCGTCAGCGCATCGTTGTCGCGCGCGCCGCGGCCGACGCGGATCTCGAGGCCTCCCGTGGAGCGATAGCGATAGTAGGGCAGGCGGGGTGCCGGACCCCGACGCCCGCTCGCGCCCCGCCCGGCCGGTGCACCTCCCACGAGCTCCCAGAGCGTTCCGCTCGGGCCGTCGGTCGCCAGCGTCTCGGCCGCGGCAGTGAGAGTGTTCAGCCGTCCCTCGTTCTCAGAGATCTCGGTCGGGATCCTCTCGAGTGCCCGCTCGCGCCGACGTGCCTCGTCGAAGCACCGCTCCGCGTTGGCCACCACGTCGAGCGCCGGGTCGAGCTCGATCTCCCGTGGTGTGCCCTCGAAGTCGAGCAGCTCGATCCGGTCCGTCCCGCGTGGGATCGAGGCTTTATGCGCGAGAATCAGCTGACCGTTCAGACGGGGCTGATCGGGCGACTGCGCGGCGTCGCGCTCCCGCTCGAGCGCGGCGAGCCGGCGCTTGATGCGCCTGGTGCGATTCGCGAGGGCCGCCCTCAGCCGCGCGGTCTCGTCGTCGGCGTCGACCTCCTGCCTGCCGGCGGGCACGCCGAGCGCGAGGAGGTCATCGAGGCCGCCCGCCGCCTCGGCCGCCTTCTGCATGGCTTGGAGCAGCGAGGGCACCGGTACCGCGCTCGACTCGCCCAGGGACGATCCGTAAGGCTGTGCCCCCAGCCCGCGCTCGAGGAGCCAGGCGTTCCTTGCAGAGCATTCCTCGAGCAAGGCCCGGTAGCGCGAGAACGCCGCGCGAAGCGCGCGCTCACCTGAATCGGCTCCGGCGTTTCCGAGCACCCAATCGATATTGAGGGCGCTCAGGTAGGCCCACTCCCGAAGAGCGATCCCCCGGCGATCCGCCGGCTCCACGACGGCCAGCGACTCCACCCAGGCCTCCGCATCCGGGGGCGTCGAGGCGCCACGGCGGGGGTTTGCGGGGCGCTCGTACGTCGCTCCGGGCTCCAACCGGCGGCCGCGCGCCACCCGCCGCCACAGAACGCGATCGATCCGCCACTCTACCCCGTCGGTTCTCTCGTCGTCGCCCTGTCGCGGTTCCTCTGCCGTTGGCGATAAGAACAACAGGTTCCACTGGTTCGTCTGGAGCTCGGCTGCGATCCCGTGGCGTGGGTTGGAGCCCGCATCCGATAGCGTCAGCAAAAGCGCGCGCTCATCCGGCGGTGCCTCGACCGCGCTCAAGAAGAGTCGGCGAAACCGTGTGCCCTGGGCGGGAAGTACGGGCTCCGACGCCAGCAGATGCCCCGCCTGGGGGTGCAGCAGCGTTAGGAGCGCCGAGCCATCCTCGAAGCGCAGCTCACCCGCCCTCCGGGCCGGATCCAACGCCAGTGAGGTCGCAGAAGCTCCTTCCCACCGCGCGCGGATCTCGTGCGCGAGGGCGGCTGTAAGGAGCGGGTCGTATCGAACGGGCATCGGTGCTCGGCGAGTCGAAGTGCCGGTGGTCGCTGGCCTGCGGTGGCCAGGTCGACCGGGTATATTCGTGCACTTGCCTCCACCCCACAAACGGATGTGAGCGATGGGTAATCAATCCGACGCGCCCGCCGGGCGCGAGAGCCGCAAGGCCGTGACCGTCCGCGACTTCCAGCGCATGAAGGCAGACGGTGAGAGAATCGCAGTCCTCACGTGCTACGATTACCTGTTCGCGCGCATCCTGAGCCAGACGGAAATCGATGCCGT
>JBDHHV010000095.1:0-13337 GCA_039589195.1 Gemmatimonadota bacterium
CGCCCCGCGAGGCATGGCTCCGGCACGAAGAGGACGTACCGGCACGAGACGTACTCGACCAGTACGGAGACGAGGAGCTGACGGAGGCGTTCCTCGTCGCCGAGGAGATCAACGGAGGAGGGCGGTGATGAGACAGGCGCTCGTTCGTCCCGCGTTGGGGATGACGGTGACGGCTGCGTTGACGGCGACGGCCGTGTTTGCGGTGCCCGGAGGGCTTGCGGCGCAGATGACCCCGCCGGACCTGCCGGTCGATCAGAATGACCTGGTACGCGTCGAGGACCACCCCGACGAGGGCTACCTGGAGCTGGTGATCGGCCCGGCGTCTCTTCCGGCGCGCGGCCCGCACCTTCGGCTACCGATTCAGCTCGCCACCCTGCAGGTCGAAGGCTGGGCGCACGGGTTCGAGTGGAAGATGCGGGACGCGGACGGAAACCCGCTCCCGGACCAGCTGCTGCACCATTGGAACATCGTGAACCCCGACGAGCGCGAGCTGTTCTCTCCCGTTCCCCTCCGAGTCCTGGCCGCCGGCCGTGAGACGAGCAGGCAGACGATTCCGAGGTTGCTCGGATTGCCCATCAAGCCGGGGATCCGCTGGCTGGTCATCTCCATGTTCGCCAACCCCACGGACACCCCCTACGAGGAGGCGTACCTTCACGTGCGGGTCGACTACACGAGTAACGGGGGCTCCGGTCTCAAGCCGGGTAGCGTGTATCCATTCTATATCGACGTGATGGGCCCCGTGGGTGACAAGGACTTCCCCCTCCCACCGGGACGGCATTCCCGGTCCTTCGAGACGAGCCCCGCCGTAGACGGACGGATTCTCGGGATGGGTGCGCACCTGCATGACTACGGGGAGTGGATCCGCTTCGAGGACGTCACGACCGGGAAGGTGCTGTGGGAAACGCCCCCCGAAGTCGACGAGTCCGGCACTGTGATCGGCGTGCCGAGCGGGAATTTCCTCTGGCGAGGAGGCCTCCGCGTGTACAAGGACCACGTGTATCGTCTCACGGTCCGGTACATGAACCCGCTGGATCGGCCGGCGGCCGATGGCGGGATGGGGGCCCTGGGCGGCATCGTGGTCGTCGACTCGGAGTGGCCGGAGCTCGATCGCTATCACGAGGCGTACGCCCAAGACCTCCGCAACATGCTCGAGAAACCGAACGAGGCGCACGGCCACGGTCACGGTCAGATGGAGCACGATTCCGGGGGCTGATCCCGCGAGGGGTTTCCCGAGCGATGCCCGAGCTCCCCGACATCACCGTGTATCTCGAGGCCCTCGAGAGTCGCATTCTGGGGCGGCGGTTGGCGGGTGTCCGGCTCGTGAACCCCTTTCTCCTGCGGTCGGTCGATCCTCCCGTGTCTGATGCGGAGGGTCGGCGCGTGCTCCAGCTTCGACGGCTCGGGAAGCGCCTCGCCATTCGACTCGACGGCGATATGTGGCTCGTCATGCACCTCATGATCGCGGGGCGCCTGCAGTGGAGAGAGCCGGAAGCCGGCATCCCGAAGCGTCGAGGGTTGGCGGCGTTCGATTTCGAGAACGGCTGCTTGATACTGACGGAGGCCGGCACCAGGAAACGCGCGTCGCTGCACGTCGTCGCCGGCAAGGAGGCGCTGGCCGAGCATGACCCCGGACTGGCCTCGATCGCTGGAGGAGCTGGAGCGCGTGCGCGCCGTCTAGAAGGCTGTTGAAGAAGTACGGCGGGCCGCGCGCGGACCCGCTCGGGTGGGTACCCCTCTCGCGTGGTTCAGGCAAGGAACGACGACGAGTCGTAGCAGCGCTACGGCGAGGAGGAGAGACGATGGATCAACCGCGCGACCCCCCTGCGCCCTTCAGCGGGGCTGACGTGGTCATGCGTGCAGGCGGGTTACGGCGGCACGGCCCCATCTCCGTCGTTGAACCGGCTCGACGTAGCTACGGCTATGCCTTCGCCGGTTCGCCTGGGATCTGGGGCCGTGGCGCTCGTAACGCGGTCCACCGTACTTCTTCAACACCCTTCTAGGAAGCATGCCTCGACTCGCCATCAACATCCTGGAAGAAGAGCTCGACGAAGCGGCCGCGTTCTGCGAGCGGTCGGGCGTCGGCGCGGAGGTCACCGCGTTCGCGTGGCCCTCGGGTCTCGAGGACGGGTTCATGACGCGTGTGCGCCGGCACACCGTGGCGCTCGCGGAGGTCCCGGTCGCTTCGTGTCACGGTCCGTTCCTCGACCTGTATCCCGCCAGCCGCGATCCACTCATCGTCGACGTGTGTCGCCAACGGCACCGGCGCGCGCTCCTCGCCGCGCGTGAGCTCTCGGCGACCTGTTATGTCGCGCACGTCAACTCGATCCCGCTGATTCGGTCCAAGGCCTATGTGGACGATTTCGTCGGACGGACGGTCGATTTCTGGTTGCCGCTCGCGGAAGAGTGGGGATGCCACGACATCACCATCGTGCTCGAGAACCTGTGGGAGCGGGGGCCCGATGTGCAGCGTGCGATCGTGGAGGCTGCCGATCACCCGCGGCTCAAGGCGTCGTTCGACAACGGGCACGCGCTGATCCACTCGAGTACGCCGTCCAACGAGTGGGTCGAAGCCCTCGGCGACGACCTGACGCACTGCCACCTGCACGACAACGACGGTTCCTACGATTCGCACCGCCCGGTGGGAGAGGGCATCGAGTCCTGGGAGCCCTTGCTGGCGGCGTTGGCGAGCCATGCCCCGAACGCCCACCTGGTGCTGGAGAGCGACCGGCTTGCCGAGAACCGGACCGCTTTGAGCGCGCTGCGAGCCTGGCTCGAGGACGTGTGATCAAGTTCCACTACCACACCGCTCCTCGGGACCTCCCGCGACTGGGGATTCGGCGTGGGGCCCGCCTGTGTCACGTCTACAGCGACACGTCGATCGAGGAGCTCGAGGACTGGGGACGCCGCCACGGACTCCGTCCGGAGTGGATCGATGGTGGAGCGATCCCTCACTTCGATGCCTTCGGAGAGTATCTCGCGCTGTGCGGTCCTGGCGTGGGATTCCGTGAGCTGGCGGGTGACATTCGCCGCTGGCGGGCGACACATGCAAGAAGCGGGGTCACAGACGCCCGTGCGGTCAGCCGTGAAGATTGACGCGAGCGTGGCGCCTCAGTAGGCGGCCAGCTCCGCGATCGCCTCCGCCAGATCCGACACCTGTGGGAGGATCGCATTCTCGAGTTGGGGTGCATATCCCACGAACGTGTCCGTGGAGGTCACCCGCCGCACCGGACCATCCAGCCACTCGAAGAGCTCGTCCGCGAGCCGCGCCGAGATCTCGGCCCCGAAGCCCCATGATCGGGCGTCCTCGTATGCCACGAGCACCTTGTTCGTCTTCCGCACGGAGTCGCCGATCGTCTGCATGTCGAGCGGAGAAAGCGTTCGCAGGTCGATGATCTCCACGTCGACTGCGCGCCCTTCCTTCTCGAGCTGTCGCACGGCCTTTACGGTTCGTTCCACCAGCGCGCCGTAGGTGATGAGGGTGAGGGCGTTCCCGGGACGCACGACCGACGCTTTACCAAGCGGGATCATGTAGTCCGGTCCCGGATACTGACCCTTGTTGTACGTCTGCCGGTACAGGTGTTTGTGCTCGAGGAAGAGGACCGGATCGTCGCACCGGATCGCGGTTCGTAGCAGTCCGTTCGCGTCCAGCGCGTTCGAGGGGCAGACGACGCGCAGGCCGGGCGTATGAGTGAACAGCGACGCGCCCGTTTGCGAGTGGTACATGGCGCCACCCTGCAGGTACCCGCCATATGTGGTGCGGATCACGAGCGGGCACTTGAACGCGCCGTTCGAGCGCCAGCGGAAGGTCGTGACTTCGTTTCGCAGCTGGTGGAAGGCGGGCCAGATGTAGTCGAAGAACTGGATCTCGACCACGGGCTTCAAGCCGCGGACCGCCATCCCCAGGGCCCGGCCGACGATGTTCGCCTCCGCGAGCGGCGAGTTGAACACGCGATCGGAGCCGAATCGACGTTGCAGGTTCGCGGTGACCTTGAACACGCCACCCTTCCCCTTCACATCGTCCAGGTGCTGCTCGCGACTCACGTCCGCGACGTCTTCTCCGAACAACACGATCCTCGGATCGCGCGTCATCTCGTCGCGCAGGCAGGCGTTCAGCAGATCGACCATCGTTGTCGGATTGCCTTCGAGCCGCGGCTCGGTGGAAAACGCCTCCGATGTCGGGTCCACCTCGTGAGAGTAGACGTGGTGGTAGACCGTCCCGGGGTCCGGCTGCGGGCGCTCCATCGCGCGGTCCGCTGCCTCCGACACCTCGGCGTCGATGGTGGCCTCGAGTTGCTCGATGTCCTCCCGGGACAGGAGCCGCTCGCTCAGCAGATAGGCGGCGAACGTGACGAGCGGGTCCCGGGTCGCCTCGACCTCGCGCTCGGCCTCGGGCTTGTAGGCCCGCTCGTCGTCCGACATCGAATGGCTGTACGGCCGGATCACCTTCGCGTGGACGAGCGCCGGTCCCCGCCGCTCGCGGCAGTGTTCCACGGCCTCGCGCATCACCCGATAACTCGCCAACGGGTCTGTCCCGTCGACCTGCCGAATGAGGAGGTCGGGGAAGCCCCGCACGGCGTTCGATATGCTCCCGCCCGCCGTGTTCACTTCGACCGGCACCGAGATCGCGTAGCCGTTGTCCTCCACCAGATAGACGACGGGTAGCTTCAGGTTGCTGGCAGTGTTCAGCGACTCCCAGAACTCACCCTCCGATGTCGTGCCGTCGCCCGTGCAGATGAGCGCGATCTCATCGCTCTTGAAGTCGACACCGCCGGAGCCATCTGGCGTGAGACCCAAGAGCCCGGCCCGCACACCAGCCTCGGCGCAGCCCACCCCGGGGAGGAACTGGGTGCCGGTCGGGCTCGAAGCCGTCACGATGTTCAGGTCCACGTGCCCGAAATGGGAGGGCATCTGCCGGCCGCCACTGGAAGGATCTTCTGCCGCCCCGACCCCCTGGAGGAACATCTCGTACGGCGTCACACCGAGTTGGAGACAGAGCGCCCGATCGCGGTAGTAGGTGAAGAACCAGTCGTATGCGGGCCGAGTCACAAGCCCGGCGGCCACCAGCACCGCCTCGTGCCCCGCCCCACTGATCTGGAAGAAGATCTTGTTCTGGCGCTTCATGGCCATCTCGCGGTCATCGATCGCCCGCGAGGTATACATGGTTCGATAGATCCCGATCAGATCCTCGGGCGACAGGCCGTGCCATTCCGGTCGCGTGAGATGCGGGATATTCTCGGTCGGTGTCGCCATCAGCTATCCGAGGTGGCTGCGGCCGGTTCGAGTGCGGCGCGGCGCGGCCTTGGCTCGCGCGCTCTACGAAGTTCGCTCAGGGAGCCTAGAAGAATAGTCGGTCAGCAAAGCCTGGACCACTTTTTCAGCTCCCGAGGCTCGCCGGGAACGAGCTCCTCAGCTTCGGCCCCAGCGACCGCTCGTACTTGCGGATCCGATCCCCTTTGCCCGTGGGTGGCATCAATTGCATGAGGGCATGCAGGTGAGCGACCGCGTAGTCCGACAACTCGTCATACTCGGGGGAGCGGCTGAAGCCCCAGAGCTGGAGCGGAAGGAGCAAGAGCCACCGGAGATCGCCGGCCAGCTCGAGGAGATGCGCTTCATCCAGCTCCATGCGCGGCTCCCCCATCGCGTACCGCGTGAGTGCCCCCATGAACAGGGCCGAAGCTTCCGGCGCGAGCAGCTCGAGATCCGGATACCGGCCCAGGATGCGCGTCGCGAAGCTCGATGACCCACCGTCCGGGCCGCCCGCGTCGGTCTGCGGAGCCTCGCCTTCCAACCCACCGGGCGCGGCCAAGCGCTGTGCGATCTCCGTCGCCTCGCCCTCTCCACACACCAGCCAATCCAACCGCAACTCCGGGAACGCTCTCTTGAGCGCCAGTATGAAGTCCGATCGCGGGCCGCCCCGGCCCACCGCACCGGGGGCGGGTGTTCGCTCGTAGTTGTTGATCGTGCCAAGGCTGACGCGTGCGGGCTCGGGAAGGTGCGCGTTGACGACATCCCGTAACTCACGCAAAGACATACTTTTGACAGAAACGCGCCAATGGCGAATCCGTTCTTGGACAGTGTTCATTGTCTTGACGCCCCGAGGTCGGGTACCGGGTCGATCGGCCGCTGTTCACTTCACGGCATCCCGTTCAGTAACTTGAACGGTCGAGCCGGCTGGTTCAAGCCTCCGTGACGGAGATGCCACCAGGAGGGCCGACTCGCGCACACCTGCTTTGCCGGGGCGAGTAGCCAGGGCAGGCTCTGGCGCATACTGACGGGTTCTGGCGCATATTGGATGGACGATGGAGCTATCGCCGGCCGAGTCTGACCCGGCCTCTCACACCCAGAAGCGAGACCGATCATTGGGCGTTCAGTCTGAATCCGAGTCCTCCGACACGAATCCACAACTCGAGGCGATCCGAGCGTTGGAGGAACGGCTCCGCGACGAGCTCGCCCCCAGCCTCGAGGTCGTTCGTCTCCTCGGACGCGGCACGGCGGCGATCGTGTATCTGGCGCGTGAGCCCGCCTTGCGGCGGCTCGTCGCCGTGAAGGTCCTGGCCCCATGGCTCGCGCACGACCACAAGTCGCGCCTTCGCTTCGAGCGCGAAGCACAGGCGGCAGCGCGCATCTCGCACCCCAACGTCGTCACCGTGTACTGGGTCGGAGCTCTTTCGGATGATCTCCCGTACATCGTGATGCAGCACGTGCGGGGGCGGAGCATGCAGGAGCGGATGCGAGCCGAAGGTCCGCTCGAGAGCGGGGAGGTGCGCCGCATACTGGCGGACCTGGCCTCGGGGCTGGCCGCAGCCCATCGGCAGCGAATCGTGCACCGCGACGTGAAGCCGGCCAACATCCTGTTCGAGGAGGAGACGGGGCACATCTTCCTGACCGATTTCGGGATCGCGGGCGTTCTCGCGAGCGGGACCGAAGAGGCGACCCACCTGACCACGGCTGGACACCTGTTGGGTGACGTCAGATACGTGAGTCCCGAGCAGCTGGAAGGACGGATACTGACCGAGCTGGCCGACGTGTACAGCCTCGGACTGGTGGGCTTCGAGCTCGCGAGCGGTGAAAGCCCCTACGAAGCGGAGGGGGATGCGGAGATGATCGCCGCTCACCTGGGCGGCGAGCCGCGGAGGCTGTCCGACCTCAGGCCGGGCGTGGACACCGGCCTCGAGAGACTCATCGCACGGTGCGTGGAGAAGATCCCCGAGCATCGCCCGAGCACCGCCGACATCGTCAGACACCTGCGTCGTGCCCGCGAGGTCGCCGATCCCGGGCGGGATGCGACCGCGACCGAGGGCGTCATGGACGCCCATATGCTGGAGGGCCCAGCGGAGGAGCCCATCCGGACCAGCCGCTCGGCACCGGTGGCGCTCGAAGCGGATGCCGGTGCCCAGGACTCTCCGATCGAGCCGGCTGCAGACGTCGAATCGGGCGAGCGCCTCCGACTCCAGACTCTCGGCTCACTCGATCTCACTTCTTCCGACGGCCGACGGCTGCTCTCCGTGCTCGCGCAGCCGAAGCGCATCGCCCTCCTCGTGTACCTCGCGCTCGGCACGCGGCAGGGCTTCAAGCGCCGAGACTCGCTCCTGGGGGTTTTCTGGCCCGAGACCCCGGAGGAGAGAGGCAGACACGCGCTTCGGCAGGCGTTGTATGTGCTCCGGCGAGCCATCGGGTCGAGCGCTGTGGTCTCGAGGGGTGACGAGGAGATCGGAATCGACCCCGACCGCGTCTGGTGCGATGCGGCCGCGTTCGAGCGTGCGGTCGATGCGGCACGAACGACCGAGGCGCTGGATCTCTACGAGGGAGATCTCCTGCCCGGGTTTTACGTGGGCGACGCGCCGGAGTTCGAACGCTGGCTGGACAACGAGCGTCGTCGGCTCAGACGGCGCGCCGCGGACGCGGCCTGGGTCGAAGCCGAACGGCAAGAGTCGGAGAGCGCTCCGGGCGAGGCGGTCAAGTGGGCTCGCCGGGCCCAGGAGCTCACCCCCTTCGACGAAACTTCACTGTGTCGTCTCGTCACACTCCTCGACCAACTCGGCGACCGCGCGGGCGCCATCAAGGCCTACGACCAGTTCGCGCGCCTCCTCGAGAGCGCGTACGACGCCGAGCCCGCCCCCGAGACGCAGGAGCTCATCCGGTGGGTCCGGGCCCGATAGAGCCACCTGGCTCAGCGAGCCGCACCACAATCTAAATAGCTATATGATATAGTGTTATGGCGCCGATGTACCGGGCGGCATTCCGAACGCGCACCTGGTCGGTTCTCCCCGGTGACGGCCGGGAGACCGTCACGTGACACCCCTTGACCACCTTTGGGCCGAATCGACGAGGCAATCGTCCCCGATCGTGATGGGATCGGGCGACCCAACCAGAAGAGGTCAGAGGAGGTCACGATGTCAGGGTCCACACTCCGCCGCTCAGGACGCGCGAGTCTGCCGCTTTTGGCGCTCGTGCTCGGCCACGCATGGCCGATGAGTGGACAGGCGATGCACGCAGGGATCGACTATGTCGGCCAGGTGGCAGCCGTCGCGGGCCTGAGCGGCGCTCGACTGTCGTACCTGGGTGCATCCGCCGACACGAGGGTAGCAGATTCCTTCCACGCCGTCGCGAGCCAGCTGCACGGGACTCGAGATCGTTGGGACGATGCGGCGCTCCTCCACGTGTTCGCGGCCGATTTGCGCGGTCCAGCCGACGCCCGGTCTCTCACGGACCTTCTGCTGGCAGCGGATCTGTTCGCCGGTGCCGGTGACCTCGAGGCCGCCTGCGCGACGTTGGAGAGGGCCGTGTCGATCGCCGTCAGGGTGGGGCGGATCGACGATGCGCGCTATTGCCGCCAACGCGTGAGGCTTACGGGCGAGCCAGGCTGCGCGCGGACCCGGGGCACGCTCACCGATGTGGTCGCGCCGGTGCCCGGCCCGATCGTGGTCGAGGCCCCCGACCTGACGCCTCACGTAGGCTTCGGGTCCCATCTCCCGGCCGCGCCAGGACCGGTCATCGTCGACCCACCGGATCTCGTTACGCCGATCTCGTCCGAGGTCAGGGCCGTGTTGACCATCCCCGCCCTCGTCCCACCTGAGATCGCGTGGCCCGACGTCTAGACCGTCGGTGCCCTGGTCGCCGCCGCTGGTTTCAACACCCTCCTGCTGGCGGTGGCGGCCGCTTCTCACACGACCTCCGAGCCAGGGAGCGATCCGACATGACCGCCGCAACCATCTTCTTGCTGCTGGAAGGAGCATGGGCACTTGGATCCGAGACTCCGCGCCCTCGTTTCGCGAGCGTGAGTGGGCGGGTCGCGCGGTCGCCGGTAGGTCGCGAGCTCACCGAACGACCCGACCCCTGCGCGCGCCTCCCGGCCGAGGCGATCTGGATACTCCTCGAGGGCTCGGCCGGACCTGCCGCGCCTGGAGTCGACCGGGCCCACCGGCCCGATCGAGCCGCCTGAGCGGGCCCGGCGGCGGCCATCCGTGCAGGTGGCCGACTACTCTCCTCGGTCCGGGTCCGCCCCTCCCGGGTCCGTCCCTCCGTCCGGGTCCGCGCCCGTCTCCGGTACCTCGACCGGAATCTCCAGCAAGGTCTCCCCCCAATGCAGGGCGAGCATACCGTTTCGGCGGTCGACGCTGGGGAAGTAGAAGGCGAGCGTCTCCATGTGCGGGGCGCTCCTGGGTCGGACCGTAAACCGGAGCGCATCGTCCGACTCGCCCGGGTAGGGGATGTGATACACGTCCCATGCGTGGCTCAAGATCAGGGTCCATTCCTCGGGATCGGGTATGGCCCATACGCTGTAGCTACCGGCGGACAGCGCGTGACCCGCGAGGCGGATGTCCCGGCTGATCTCGATCCTCGTCGCCTGGTCGGCACCGGGGTTCCAGATCTCCCCCCATTTCACGAGGGTGCCGAACAGCTCACGCCCACGCGCAACCGGACGACTGTATACGACCCGTATCTCCGCATCGGCGATCGTCTGAGTCACGCTCCCCGCCTGGCTCGCCTTGACCACTGTGAGACCCGCCGCGGCGAGCACGTCGGCGCTAGCCACTGTCGGGACATCGCCGGCACCCGAGCCGGTGTCGCTCGACGCCCGCTGCTCCGACCCGGCGGAGCAACCGGACGACGCCAGTAACGTGCACAGGGCGCACCCCAGCGTGAACATGCGAGTCTTCACGTACTCTCTCCTGTCGCGAGTTCGATCTTCCGGCCCTCTCGTGAGTATGCTAGCGGGTCGCTGAAGCACTCCAGCGATCTGTTAGAGTACCGATGAGGTAACGCCGCCCCCGGCCTCGAGTTCCAACAAGGAGAGCGGACGATGGCCCGATTGATCCGTCGCACCGGTGCACCGCGGCCCGGCGCGCTTGTCCTGACCGCCTTGATCGGCTTCGCGCTCGCGCAAACCCCGGTTCTGCACGCGCAAGCGCCCGAGCGTCCGAACGTGATCGTCTCGACCGAATGGCTCGCTGCGCATCTCGATGACCCGAATCTGGTGCTCCTGCACGTCGGCATGCGCCACCAGGGTGTGCCCGAGGAGCTCATCCCGGGAGCGCGATTCCTGGACTATCACGAGGTCGCCGTGGAACGCGACGGACTGTCCACCGAGCTGCCGCCCGTGGAGACTCTGGTCGGAGCCTTTAGGGCCATCGGACTCTCCAACGAGAGCCGCGTGGTCGTGTATGGAGCCCCGGGCCACGTTCCCGCACGGATCTTCATGACGCTGGATTACCTGGGGCACGGCCAACGGACCGCGGTCCTCGACGGAGGGCTCGCGGCATGGAAGGCAGAGGGCCACCCGCTCGAGACCACGGCCGCCTCCGCCGAGCCGGGCGACTTCGAGCCGCACGTCCGAGAAGACGTCCTGGTCACGGCCGAGTGGATTCGCGACCGTCTGGAGGATCCGGGTGTCACGCTTATCGATGCGCGACCCGCAGATGAGTACTCGGGCGAGCGGACTGTCCGTGACCTTCGCCCGGGCCACATCCCGGGCGCCTACAACCTGTATTGGGAGGACCTGGTCGCCTCTTCCGAGCTCCCCCGCTTGAAGGATCTGGAGGCGGTGCGCTCGCGGTTCGAGGAGTCCGGAGCTTCCGAGGAGAGCGTCCTCGTCAGCTATTGCATGATCGGGATGCGAGCCAGCTTCACGTACCTGATCTCGCGGCATCTCGGGTACGAGGCTCGCTTCTACGATGGGTCCTGGAACGATTGGGGCGCGCGCGAGGAGTTGCCGGCCGCGACAGGGAGCCAGGAGCCGTAATCGTGCGAGTGAGAGGCCGATGTGGACGCTGGCGTGGGATCGTGAGCTGATGACGGCTCGCCTTCTGTTCGTCTGCGTAGAGAACTCCTGCCGGAGCCAGATGGCAGAAGCGTTCGCACGCATGCACGGCGGGAACCGGGTCGAAGCCCTCAGCGCCGGCTCGATGCCGTCGGGTCGGGTGAACACCACCGCGATTCGGGTCATGGGTGAGCTCGGATACGATCTTTCGGCACATGACCCGAAGTCCGTCGATCACCTGCCGGAGGGTCGATTCGACGCGATCGTATCGATGGGCTGCGGGGATGCCTGCCCCACCGTGCCCGCCGCCCGGCGGGATGACTGGGAGATTCCCGATCCAAGGGACATGGCACTTCCGGAGTTTCGCGCGGTCCGCGACCAAATCGAGCGACAGGTGAGAGCCTTGCTCGACGAGGTGCTCGACGGCTCCGGGTGATGATCGAGGCCGGGAGCGGGTGCTCGGCCGTCATCCTCGCCGGCGGTGGGAGCCGTCGGCTGGGTCGGCCAAAAGCGTTCCTCGAGGTGGCGGGCCGCGAGATCCTCGAGCGCGTGCTCGCGGCCACGAGCGATTTCGATGACACCGTCCTCGCCACCAACGACCCACGCCCATGCGCCACAGCCGTTTTGCGCTACGGCTGGGCTTCGGGTCGGGAAGATCGAGCGGGCGGAACGCAGCCGCAATTTTGGTTGGGCACCCGCAGCCTTCGGATCGTGACGGATCGCGTTCCGAATTCGGGTCCGGTGGGCGGACTGGCGGCCGGTCTCGGAGCGGCCAGGGGGGGACTGTGTTGGGTGCTCTCTTGTGATCTGCCGTTCGTCACACCCGGGTTGGGTCGGCTTTTGGTGCGAGAACTTCGCGAAACCGAGCGAAAGGGGGCACCGCGGGCCGTGATCCCCGATCTCGAGGGCCGCGATCAGCCGCTATGCGCCGCCTGGGATGCGGAGGCCGCCGTCATGGCCGAGGGCTGCCTGGAGCTCGGGCGTCGCAGCGTCGGCGAGCTGCTCGACGGGCTGGACGCGCGGCGGTTGCCCGAAGAGCGACTCCGGCGGGTGGGGGATCCTGCCCGGCTCCTCCTCAACGTCAACACGCCCGAGGATCTGGAGAGGGCGCGGAGGCTGGCCGACCCCGGCTGACGGGGCGACGGTGTGCGGTCTCACGGACCAGCCGCCTCACGGACTGGACAACTCACGGACCGACGGCGGCGATCGACTCGGCGAGCGCCGCGGTGGCGTCGCGCAATTGAGCGTCGCTCAGGTATGGAGCCGGGCCCAGACGCAGCGTGTCGTCCCGGTAATCGGTCAGGACGCCACGCGACTTGAGGCCGGCGTGCAGAGCGGCCGCATATGGGGTTCGGAGGGAGAGGAATCCACCCAACCCCTCGATCGGCACGGACCGATCACGCTTGATGACGCGTGGGTCGGCATCGATGCGGTCGAACCCCTCCGCGAGGGTGCCGATCTGGTGCTGGCTCACTTCGCGCAGCAGCTCCGGCGACAGCTCCATCCGCTCGAAGAAGTCGAACACGGCGGCGGCCCGATAGTGGCTTGTTGGGTCGTATGTGCTCCCCGCGAAGCGGTCCGGGCCCTCTCCATAGGGCACGGCTCCCGATCCGGCGGCCTGGGTGAGAACGCTGAACTCGCTGAACCACCCGGTGATGACCGGTCGTAGGTCCGAGCCGGAGGGAAGCCGCAGGAAGCAGTTCCCCTCCCCGAGCTGGCAATACTTGTAGCCACCGCCGACCACGAAGGCGCCCTCCAGACCCTCACCCGCCAGCGATACGGGGATGACGTTCAGGGCGTGGTATGCATCGACCAGCAGGCGGGCCCCGACGCGGGCACAGGCCGCGAGCGCCCCGTCCAGCCCGACCACAATGTGCGCGTTGCGAAACAGAACTGAAGACACGAGGGCAGCAGCCGTGCGATCGTCGACGGCCTCGGCGATCCTCTCCGAAACCGCGTCAGGGGGATCGCTCGGGACCTTGACGACCTCGAGCCCTTCTTCCGCCAGCCGGTCGAGCTGTCGGCGGATCGAGTGGAACTCCCCGTCCGTAGTCACGATGCGGGGGCGCTCCCCGAG
>JBDHHV010000096.1:0-13205 GCA_039589195.1 Gemmatimonadota bacterium
CGAGGAGGAAGGCGATGCCTGAGCATCGTCGACGACGAGAGACGCCGTATTCGGCCACAACCGGAGCGAGCGCAGCGAGCGGAGGTCAGCGTCAGCTAACCCCCATGCGCCCTGCGGGTTACGGCGGCGTGGGGGCATCTCCCGTGTTGTCGCTCCTCCCCGATGGCTCACGACATCGCGTCGTCGCGCCGCCTTGGATCTGCCCCGACCCGCTGGCGCGGGTACCCCGTGCGCGTAACGCGGCCCGCTGGAGTTCTTTAGCGGCCTGCTAGGGAGAGACCGAAATGATCGACCTGACACCGCTGGATGTCCGCAAGAAGATGGATGATTTCCGCCGTGCCGTCCGAGGGTACGACGTCCCCCAGGTCAACTCCTTCCTTTCCCTCGTGGCGGACCGACTCGAGGAGCTGGTCGTCGACCATCGCTCGCTGGTACAGGAGGTGGACTCGCTCCGCCAGCAGCTCGCCGTGTACCGCGAACGCGAGAAGGCGTTGAACGAAGCCCTGTTGGCGGCTCAGGAGCTTCGCGAGGAGGCACGCTCTCAGGCCGATCGTGACGCAGCGGTGCGCCTCCGGGAGGCGGAGACCCACGCGGAGGCGATCTTGCTTGACGCCGATCAGGCGATCAGGCACGCACAGCGCCGGATGGAAGACCTGCGAGCGCGGCGGACCCACTTCATTCGATCGGTTCGCTCGATGCTCGATCGGTTCACCGACTACGTGCAGTTGGAGGAGACTCGCCTGGAGGCCGAGCCCGAAGATCTGGGAGATCTGCTCGAGAGGCTCGAGGCGGATCTCGAGAAGGAAGACGCTCCGGCGGCGGCGAGGCCCGAGCCGGAGGCCATCGAAGGACACGCATCGGACTCCGAGCCGGAACCGCCCGCGTCGCGCAACGGTCAACCGGGCTCCTCCACGGCGGAGGAAGCCGCCCAGGCCACGGGCGACGGCTCTCCGCCTTCCCGCGTCATCGCGGAGAGCGACGCGCCCGGAGCGGCGGACGCCGCGATTCCACCTGACACCACGAGCTGAGAGGCGTCCATGTTCGATGCCACCCGGCTCGAGGTCACGCTCGAGCAGGCGGTCGCGCGCATTCGAGAAGCCCACGGAGAGAGACCGCGCGTAGCCGTGGTCCTCGGCACCGGGCTCGGGGCGCTCTCGGAAGCGATCGAGGTCGCAGCGGCGATTCCCTACGAGGATGTGCCCGGTTTCCCCGTCTCGACGGTGCAGGCGCACGCGGGTCGCCTCGTCCTGGGTTCGCTCGAGGGCGTTCAAGTCATCGGATTGGACGGTCGGTTCCATAGGTACGAGGGCTACGCGATGGCAGAGATCGGATTCCCGATCCGTGTCCTGAAGGCGCTCGGCGTGGAGATCCTGCTCCTCACGTCAGCCGTCGGGGGCATGAATCCGCTTTGGCCACCCGGCGACCTGGTACTGCTCTCGGATCACATCAACTTGATGGGCGACAACCCTCTGATCGGGCCCAACGTGGACTCGCAGGGGCCGCGTTTTCCGGACATGTCCGAGGTGTATGACGGTGAGCTGCGAGCGGTCGCTCGGGAGCAGGCACTCCGGCTCGGCATCCACCTCCGCGAAGGGGTATATGTGGCCGTTATGGGGCCAAACCTCGAGACCGCCGCGGAGTACCGGATGCTGCGCGCGGTCGGGGCAGACGTCGTCGGCATGTCGACCGTTCCGGAGGCGATCGTCGCCGCGCACGTGGGCCTGCGCGTTGCGGGTATCGCCACGATCACCGATGCATGCCTGCCCGACGCGCTCGAGCCCGCGAACGTA
Source organism: Gemmatimonadota bacterium (assembly GCA_039589195.1). Taxonomy (GTDB): domain Bacteria; phylum Gemmatimonadota; class Gemmatimonadetes; order Palauibacterales; family Palauibacteraceae; genus JBDHAC01. Next base: position 1,791 of record JBDHHV010000096.1, read on the forward strand.
GAGCAGATCATCGCCACAGCGAACGCCGCAGAGCCCGCGCTAACGGCACTCATCACCAACATCATCGCGAACATCTGACCATGGGCGGAAGGGCCTACCGACCGTTGCCCGAGTCCGTGACCGGACTCGAGGAGGGAATCCTCCGGACCTGGGAGGAAGAGGACACCTTCCACAAGAGCCTCGCGTGGCGTGAGGGGTCACCGGACTTCGTCTTCTACGAGGGCCCTCCGACCGCGAACGGACGTCCCGGCGTTCACCACATCATCGCTCGGACGATCAAGGACCTCATCGCCCGGTACCGGACGATGACAGGTCATTGCGTGACGCGAATCGCCGGCTGGGACACGCATGGCCTTCCGGTCGAGCTGGAAACCGAAAAGCAGCTTGGAATCTCCGGGAAGCGGGAGATCGAAGAGCTGGGGATCGGCGAGTTCAACCGCGTCTGCCGAGAGAACATCTTCACCTATCAGGACGACTGGGAACGTCTCTCGCTGCGGATCGGCTACTGGCTGGACTACGAGCACCCGTACATCACCTACTCGCCCGAGTTCGTGGAGTCGGTCTGGTGGGCGCTCGCGCAGATCCACCGGCAGGGGCTGTTGTACCGCGGATACCGGATCGTGCCCTATTGCCCCCGCTGCGGCACGGGTCTGTCCAGCCACGAGGTTGCCCAGGGGTATCAGGATGTGGTCGAGCCGGCGGTGTTCGTGAAGTTCCACCTCGTGGACGATCCGGACGACGCGCGTATCGTGAGCTGGACGACGACTCCCTGGACGCTCCCGGGCAACCTGGCCCTCGCGGTGGGCGAGGACATCGACTACGTACGTGCGCGCATCCTCGAGCCCGGCGCGGACTCGCGGAACACCGAATCCGGGTCAGCTGGAGCCGAAGCGGTTGAGACCGATGCCCCTGGAGTCGGTGCGCGCCCGGGTGAGGTCTTGATCCTGGCGCGCGAGCGGGTGGAGGCGGTCCTGCACCACCCCCACGAGATCATCGGCGAGCTGAAGGGAAGCCAGCTCGCCGGGGCTCGGTACCGCCCGCTGTTCCCCGGGGCGGTCGACGCCGAGGGCAGTTCGGACGCATGGACGGTTCTGACCGCCGACTTCGTCACCGTCGAAGAGGGAACGGGGGTGGTACACACCGCTGTCATGTACGGCGAGGACGACTTCCGTCTCGGCGAACGCGTCGGTCTCCCGATGCAGCACACCGTGGACGAGGAAGGCCGCTTCGTCGCCCGCGTCCCCGGCGGGCTCGGTGGGCGGCACGTGAAGGATCGCGATACGGAACGGGCGATCCATACCTGTCTGGTGGACAACGACCTCCTGTACCATCGCGAGATGTACGCGCACAGCTATCCGCACTGCTGGCGGTGTGACAGCGCGCTCCTCTACATGGCCAGACACTCCTGGTACATCCGCACCACCGCGGTCAAAGACCGGCTGCTGGCGAACAACGCATCGGTTGATTGGCATCCCCCGGAAATCGGCACCGGTCGCATGGGCGAGTGGCTCGAGAACAACGTCGACTGGGCTCTCTCACGCGACCGCTACTGGGGCACCCCGCTTCCCATCTGGTTGTGCGACGAGAACGAGGAACACCGCGAGGTGATCGGGTCGTACGCCGAGCTCGGGGCCCGGGTCGGAGGCCTGCCGGACGATTTCGATCCGCACCGCCCCGAGATCGACGAGCTGGAGTGGATGTGTCCTGCGGAGGGTTGTGGCGGCGCGATGAGGCGTGTGCCACAGGTGGCCGACGCCTGGTTCGACTCCGGGTCGATGCCTTTCGCCCAGTGGCACTATCCCTTCGAGAACGAATCCGCCTTCGAGCGGCACTTCCCGGCGAGCTACATCGCGGAGGGGGTCGAACAAACGCGGGGTTGGTTCTATTCGCTGCTCGCCATCTCGACGATCCTGTTCGACCGCTCGCCGTATCGCGCGGTCGTCGTGAACGACCTCGTGCTGGACGCGAGTGGTCAGAAGATGTCCAAGTCGCGTGGCAACGTGGTGGATCCCTGGGAGGCGATCGACGAGTATGGCGCCGATGTCGTGCGCTACTCCTTCATTGCGGGCAGCAATCCCTGGCTCCCCAAGCGCTGGGACCCCGATGCGCTGCACGAGACCGATCGCAAGCTGTTCGCGACGTTGCGCCACACCTATCGGTTCTTCGCGCTGTACGCGAGCGAGGAGGGGTGGGATCACGACGACCCGGGGGCGCGTCCGTGGCAGGAGCGCTCCGAGCTGGATCGCTGGGCGCTGAGCCGCCTGGATGGCCTGGTCTCCTCCGTGCGGAGCGATCTCGAGACGTACGACCTGACGCGCGCCGCGCGCCGGATCACGAGCTTCGTGCTCGACGACCTGTCGAACTGGTACGTGAGACGAAGTCGCGGTCGCTTCTGGGCCACAGGGCCCGGCGGCCCGGACTCGGCCGAGACGAACGACGCGTTCGCGACTCTCCACGAGTGCCTGCTCGAGGTGAGCGGGCTACTGGCGCCGTTCGCGCCGTTTCTGGCCGACTGGCTGTACCGGGCTCTCTCCACGGGCGAGTCCGTGCACCTCTCCGACTTTCCGGTCGATCAGGGGCGGTCGGATGCAGAGCTCGAGCAGGCGATGGAAGATGTTCGCCAGCTGGCCGCACTCGGGCGTGCCGCCCGCGAGGAGGCCGGAGTTCGCACGCGTCAGCCGCTCAGTGTCTTGAGCGCGGCGATACCGGCGGCCCGCCGGCCTCCCGAGGCACTGATCCAGCTACTGCGCGAGGAACTCAACGTCAAAAGGGTTGTGTTTCTGGCCGGAACCGATGACCTTGTTAGGCTGTTCGCGAAGCCGAACTTCGGGGTGCTTGGCCCCCGGCACGGTCCGCGGACACCCGCCGTCGCCAGCGCGATCGCGGCGTTGGGGAGCGACGTCGTTCGTGACCTCCAGAAGAGCCGGAGGGTCGACATCGAGGTGGACGGAGACACGGTCACCGTCGAGCCCGATGACGTCACGATCGTCGAGGAAGCGGCCACTGAAATGGCCGTGAGCAGTGCGGACGGCTACCTGGCTGCTCTCGACACGTCGCTGGACGACGATTTGCGACTCGAGGGCCTCGCTCGAGAGTTGGTGAATCGAGTGCAACGGCTCCGACGCGAGGCCGGGTTCAAGGTCGCCGATCGGATTCGGCTCGGAATCGCGGGCGCAGGCCCGCTCGAGACGGCGGTGGCGGAACACGAGGAGTATATAGCGGGAGAGACGCTCGCGGTTGAGGTCGGAGTCGGCGAGTCGGCGTTGGTCGATCTGGCCACCACGACCACGATCGTGATCGATGAGCTCCGGGCGACGATCGGTGTCGACCGGATGAACGAACGATAAGAGCCGTGTCGGGCGAGTGCCGCGGAACCAATCGCGGGTTGCAGTCAACTCGCTCGCCGGCGTGACGCGGATTGAACGGGTGGAATGAACAAGAAGCAGAGACAGCACCTCGAGAAACGCTTGCTCTCCGAGCGAGCCAGGGCGCTCAAAGAGTTGGGGAGCTACGACGAGTCGTTCACTAACTCGCTCCAGGCGTCCGACGGAGATCTCTCGGCCTACAGTTTTCACATGGCCGATCAGGGCACCGATGCCATGGAGCGCGAGAAAGCCTTCCTGTTCGCGAGTAAGGAAGGTCGGATCCTGTATCACATCGATGAGGCGCTACGGCGGCTGTACCGCACGCCCGACCAGTACGGTCAGTGTGAAGAATGTGGCGACGCGATCCAGTATGAGCGCCTGGACGCGCTGCCGCACGCCCGTCTCTGTATCCGGTGCAAAGAGCGCGAAGAGACCGGTGCAGCGAGGTGATTCTCCGGCGCTGAGCGCCGAGGCGGTCGACGTGGCCGGTCTCGGCAAGGTGACCGTCACGGTGGCCATCATCGCGATCGTCCTGATCCTCGACATCGTGACGAAGATGTGGGTCGTACAGGCCATCACGCTGTACGACTCCGTGCCGGTCATCGGCGATTTCTTTCGACTCACGTACACACACAATCGGGGTGCTGCGTTCGGGATCAACGTGGGCGAGCATTCCCGCATCTTCTTCCTCATCCTCTCGCTCGTCGCGCTCGGTGTTCTGGCTCTGATCTACCGCTCCACTCCGTCCTGGGACCGCTTGCGAGTCATCGCTCTTTCGCTCGTCGCGGGAGGGGCGTTAGGCAACATCCTGGATCGAATCCGGTTCGAGCGAGGCGTCGTGGATTTCCTCGATTTCGGGATCGGGGCCAGCCGCTTCCCGGTATTCAACATGGCGGATACGGCCGTGAGTATCGGAGCTGTCCTGCTCCTGATCTCGTTCTACCTGGAGGGGCGCCGTGAACACCACGAAGAGGCCGTCGACTGACGACGACGGCGAGCACCCTCCTCCGGCCACCAGCGTAGACCCGACCCAGAGCTCGCACCCCCAACGGATCGAGGTCACGAGCCCGACGAGCGAACGTCTCGATCGTTACCTGGCCCACCGATTGGACCTGAGCCGGACGCAGGTCGCCGCCCTGATTCGCGATGGATTGGTGCTCGTGAACGGTGAACGAGGTCGCAAGAGCTACGTGCCCGTCGTCGGGGACGAGATCGCGGCGACCCTTCCCTCACCGACGCCGAGCACTCTTCTCCCCGAGGCGTTGCCGCTCGAGGTTCGTTACGAGGACGAGCACCTCGCGGTCATCGAGAAGCCGGCGGGAATGGTCGTGCACCCGGCCCCGGGTCACGATTCTGGGACCCTGGTCCACGCGCTGCTGCACCACATCGGACAACTCTCCCAACTGGGCGGAGCGAACCGCCCCGGGATCGTGCACCGGCTCGACAAGGATACCAGCGGTTTACTGGTCATCGCGAAGGCCGACCGGGCGCACGCCGGGCTTTCTCGCGCTCTGTCGCAGCGTGAGGTGCGCCGTGGTTATCTCGCGGTAACGTGGGGCCATCTGGATGAGGAGCGGCTGACGATCGACCGTCCGATCGGGCGACATCCGCGCGACCGGAAACGGATGGCCGTGCGCGACGATGGTCGCCCTGCGGTCACCCACCTCAAGGCCCTCGAGCAATGGCCCGCCGCCGACCTGCTGGCGATTCGTCTCCAGACCGGCCGCACGCACCAGGTCCGTGTGCATCTGGAGTCGATCGGGCACCCGGTGGTGGGCGACCCGATCTACTCCCCGCGCTGGGAGCGAGGGTTCGTGGGCGCCGGCGGGCACTGGGCGGAGGAATTCGCCCGGCGCACCGGGCGACTCTTCCTGCACGCGGCCCATCTTTCGTTCATTCACCCGCTGACCGGAGACAGGTTGTCCTTCACGTCCCGGCTCCCAGAGCCGCTCGCCTCGGCCGTCGAATGGGCACGATCGACGCTGTGAGTCGCCGCGCGCTCATCGCCGAGTCGCTCGCCCTCCTGCTCATCTCGGCCCCGGCCTGGACTGCCGGGGCCCCGGCCTCGCCACCCTGGTCAGCCGGGGTCACGCCCGCGCGGCAGAGAGCCTGTCCCGAGCCGGTGCTCATCGACGTCGAGCCCCCGCGAGCCGGAATCGCGTGGTGGGCCGAGCCGGGGCTCGAAGGGATCGCGCGCGTGCTCGCCGGTCACGCGCCGGCGTTTGCACCGTTGCCGGGTATCGGGCCGCTCGACCCGCCCGAGGGGATGCGCATCCTGTTGCTCCGCGACCTCGGGTGTCTGGCCGAGCTGGGGGTGTCCGCCCCGCAGCCGGACTGGGTCGCGGGTCTGGCGAGCGCGGCGGGGGGCTTCGTCGCCTTGCGAGCCGATGGCCCGCGCGATCGAATCTCCAGCCTGCGGGCGGTCCTGCGCCACGAGCTCGCGCACGTGGCGCTCGAGCAGGGCACGAGCGGGCGGGCTCCACGCTGGTTGCACGAAGGCTACGCCCAGCTCGCCGCGGGTGCCTGGGATTGGCAGCAGGCTTGGCGCCTGCGTTGGACGTTCCTGCGGGGTGGGAACGACCGCCTTCGCCGTATCTCGCTGGTCTTTCCACGAGATCCGGAGGGAGCGCGCATGGCGTACCTGCTCTCGTACACCGCCGTCCAGGAGCTCGTCTCCATCTCTGGCGAGGCCGGGCTGCGTGCCTTCCTCATGGGCCTCGGGGCGGGGGAGAGCGCGGACGAGGCGTTTCGGCGCGTATTCGGGCTCACGGAGTCCCAGTTCGAGGAGCGCTGGGAAAGCAGCGTGCGCGCGCGGTACGGACTTCTCTACACGCTTTCCCGCGCAGGCGTTTTCTGGCTGTTCGTGTCCATCCTCGTGGTGTGGGTGGCCTCGCGCCGCCGCCGCCACAATCGGGAACGGCTGGAGGCGATGCGCGAGGCAGAAGCCCGCGAGGATGCCCCGGACGTCTTGTGGCGTGCCGTTCCGCCATGGCCGTGGCCCCGTTCATCCCGACCCGGCAGGTCCCGGCCGCCTCCGGAGACCGAAGGACGGGAGCCGCCATCCCGCCCCGACTCGCGTTGACGGTTCACCGCACAGGGTCTACACTTTCGCGCCATGAACGACCGTCTCGATCACCGCACCGCCCCGAGCGACTCCCGTGGGGTGTGGCTGGGGTTTGGCCTCGCGAACATCGGCATCATGGGCCTTGCGGTCCTCGCGATCGTATGGGGTTATGTGCTGCTGAGCCGCGGCTCGGTGACGGCCGCGCCGCTCCTCCTCGTCCTCGGCTACATGGTGCTCCTGCCCCTCGGGCTGTTGTTCGGGTACCGCCGGATACGCGGGAGGGACTCGGAGAGCGATCCGCGGACGCCGTCGAACAAGGATAGACGATGACCAGAAGCCGCCTCGCTGCCTCGCTCTCCGCCTCCCTCGCCCTCGTTATCACCCTCGCCGTCCCCTTCCTCTTCCAGGCTCCGCTCAGCGCGCAAGACGCGATAACGAGCCCCATGGAAGAATTCGATCACGAGATCGGAGCCGATTACTTCCTCGCGACCTACACACAACTGGCGGCGTACTGGGAGAAGCTGGCCCAAGAATCTCCGCGGATGGCCCTCGACACGATCGGACACTCGGCGGAGGGGCGCCCCCAGCTCATGGCGATCCTTACCTCGCCCGAGAACCACGCGAGCCTGGACCGCTTCAGGGACATTTCCAGGCGCCTCGCGCTTGCCGAAGGTCTGACCGACGAGGACGCTCGGCGACTCGCCAGGGAGGGGAAGGCCGTCGTGTGGATCGACGGTGGGCTCCACGCCACCGAAGTGTTGGGCGCACACCAGCTCATGGAGCTGGTCTACCAGATGGTCAGCCTCGACGACGAGGAGACCCTTCGCTTCTTGGATGACGTGATCGTCCTCGCGGCGCACGCGAACCCGGATGGCATGGAGCTCGTGTCGAGCTGGTACATGCGTCACGAAGACCCGCTGGAGCGATCGACCCGCGGGATCCCGCGCCTGTACCAGAAGTACATCGGGCACGACAACAACCGGGATTCGTACCTCGTGAGCCAGCCCGAGACACGAAACATGTCACGGGTGAAGTTCATCGAGTGGCATCCGCAGATCATGTACAACCACCATCAGCGGGGACCCACCGGGACCGTGCTGTTCGTGCCACCGTTCCGGAACCCGTTCAACTACGCGACTCACCCGCTCCTCAACCTCGGGATCGACGCGGTGGGGATCGCGATGCACAACCGGTTGGTGGCGGAGGGCAAGTACGGTGCGACGATGCGCGACGGCGCCTCGTTCTCGACCTGGTTCAACGGCAACGTCCGCACGACGGGCTACTTCCATAACATGATCGGGATCCTGACCGAGACGGTCGGCAACCCGACCCCGGGCGTCGTCGAGTTCCTGCCCGACAAGCAGCTCCCGAGCACGGATCTGCCCGCCCCCGCGGTGCCGCGTCCGCTTCACTTCCGCGAGGTGGTGGACTACTCCATCACCGCGAACCGTGCCGTGATCGACTACGCGTCCCGGTACCGTGAGACGGTGCTCTACAACCGCTATCTCATGGGACGAGATGCGATCCGACGCGGCAGTCAGGACAGCTGGACACACCGCCCGAAGATGATCGAGCGGGCGAAGGCCGAGCTCGCGGACCGCGGCGTGATGGCTCGGCCGGGCGAGGGCATGGAGCAGTACTTCGGACGTTCGGTCCCGATCGAGCACTTCGATGTCCTGCGAAAGCCCGAAGATCGGGATCCACGCGGGTACATCCTTCCGTCCGATCAACCCGACTTCCCGAGCGCGACCAAGTTCGTCAACTCGCTGCAACGAAGCGGTGTCACCGTCCACAGGGCGTCTCGGGGCTTCGAGGTCGAGGGCCGCTCGTATCCCGCCGGCTCGTACGTGATCAAGACGGCGCAGGCCTTCGCCCCGCACGTGTACGACATGCTCGAGCCGCAGGACTACCCGAACGACTTCCAGTACGAGGGTGGCCCGCCCATCCCGCCGTATGACAACGCCGGCTACACGCTGGCGCTCCAGATGGGAGTCGAGTTCGATCGCATCCTGGAGGGGTTCGAGGGCCCGTTCGAGGTGATCGAGGGAATCGCGGAGCCCGAGCCCGGACGGGTGGCGGACGCCGACGGTGCCGTCGGGTTCCTGACCAGCCATGCCGTCAACGACGCGGCGGTGGCGACGAACCGGCTGCTGGCGGCAGGTCACGAGGTGTACTGGCTCGAGCAGCCGGTGTCCGCGAACGGGACGACGTATCCCACCGGGACGATCTACGTGCCCAACCGCGCCGAACTTCCGGGAACGCTCGAAGAGATTGCCGCGCAATTTGGGGTGTCGTTCCACGGGGTGCGCCAGGCACCGACCGGGAGTGCGCTCCAACTGAGCCCTGTGCGGATCGGCCTCTGGGACCGGTATGGGGGTTCGATGGCCTCCGGATGGACCCGCTGGATCTTCGAGCAGTACGAGTTCCCCTTCGAGCTCGTGTTCCCGCAGGAGCTGGACGCGGGTGACCTGGCCGAGAAGTTCGATGTGCTCGTCTTCCCGGACGAGGCGATCCCCGCTCCCGGTGGTGGTGGGTCGTCCGGCCCGCGCGGAGGTAGCCCCGATGCCGAGTCGATCCCGGCTGAGTACCGGGGCCGGCTGGGCCGCGTGACCGCCGAACAGACCATCCCCCGGTTGCTGGAATTCGTCGAGGCGGGCGGGACGCTGCTCGCGATCGGGAGCTCCACGAACCTCGCGTATCACACCGATCTGCCGCTGGAGAATCACCTCGTCGGCGGCGACGGGGAGAGGCTGGCCCGGAGCGAGTACTACATTCCGAGCTCCGTGCTCGAAGTGCGGGTCGACAACACGCACCCTCTCGCGTGGGGAATGAGCGAACGTGCGATGGTGATGTTCAACAACAGCCCCGTGTTTCGGGTGGGTCCCGAGGCACACATCGCCGGCGTCCGCCCCGTCGCGTGGTTCGACACCGTGGATCCCTTGAAGAGCGGGTGGGCATGGGGGCAGCACCACCTGGACGGAGGCACGGCGGTTGCGGCAGTTCGGATCGGGGGTGGGGACCTGTACCTGTTCGGACCGCTCATCAAGAAGCGGGCGCAGCCGCACGGCACGTTCAAGCTATTGTTCAACGGGGTCCACATGGCGGGGGCCACGCGCGGGCGGCTGGGTGAGATCGCCGTGGGCGAGGGGAGCTGAGGGATATTGAGCGCAAAGACTCGCACCCTCGTCATTCTTTGCCTGTTTCTGACCCTCACCGCGCCTCCGCTGTGCGCGCAGGTCCCCGGCTCCGCTCCACTCGATGATCTCCGGTCTCGGGCGCTCCTTCAGCCCTCCGACTGGGTCCTGGGCGCGATCTTCTTCGGGAGTCTGGCCACGATCCACACGGAGGGCTTCGATGAGCTCGATGAGGCCATCAAACCGAACCTGACGCGGCGGGATGCCTTCGATCGCTGGGCGCCCCGAAACCTGGGGCGGATCGACATCGGGCTGGGTCTGACCGGGGCCACCTTCCTGATCGGGGTGGCGGCAGGTAGCGAGACGACGTCGCGAGTCGGGCTGCGCAGCCTGGAAACGTTGCTGCTAAACACGGTCCTCACCAGCAGCATGAAGGTCACGATCGGGCGCGCGCGCCCTTTTACCGGGCTGGATGAAGACGACTTCGATTCCTTCAGCGCCAGTCCGGAGCGTCGCTCCTTCCCATCCGGGCATACCTCCAACGCCTTCGCGTTGGCGACGACGATCTCACGCGAGCTGCGAGAGGGGGCCCCCTGGGTTCCGTTCGTGGCGTACCCCATCGCAGCGTATGTCGGAGTCAGTCGAGTGCTGGACGAGCGCCATTGGCTCACGGATGTGATGGCCGGTGCCGCTCTCGGCGTGTTCTCCTCGAGGCTGATCGAGCGACTTCACACTCCGAAACGCGGTGTGAGCTCCTCGATCGTCTCGAGCCCACGCCTGCTCCTGGGCACGACCGATCCGTTCGTGCTCGGCGTGAGCTTCTCGGCCCGATAGGCGGGGTTCTACCTGCCGGGCGCCTATGGCCGCCGGGCGCCCGCAGCCGCCAGGTGCCTACGGCCGCCAGGCGTATCCCAGCTTGAGGAAGAAGCTCCGGTCGGTGGTGGTCATGTCGACGTCCGTGAGCCCGAGCCGGTTGTCGGAGTACCCGGCGAACAGGACGGTGCGCGGGTTCACCTCGTAGGAGAACAGGAACTGCGTGAACACGGCCTGCGTGCTCTCCTCGACCGGATTCGCGTACAGCTCGAGGTTCCTATCCAGGTCGCGTAGCTGCAGGATCCCTCGCACGAAGGCCCGCTGGCTGAAGTGGTACACGAAGCGGGTCTGGAACAGGTTGGCGAGGAAGATCCTCTCGCCCGCAAGGCTGAGTCGCTCGAGCGTGTGGCTGAGGTCCCATTCCACCCGCGGCCCCAGCTTGAGCTCCAGCCCAGGACTCAGCCGAAAGATGTCGGCCTTCCGGACGTTCTCGAAGTCGATGTCGTCGCCGAACTGCGCGCGGATCTGGAGTTCGACGTCGCCTGACGGTCTGAGGCTCGTGAACGCGAAATAGCGACGCAGATCGAAGGTCTCGCCCGCAAATCGCTGCTTGATCCAGGACGTCTCGATGGCGGCCTCTGACTGGAGCGGGCCGGAGTAGCTCACGTTCGTCTCGAGTATCTGCTCGCTCAGCTCGCCATCCTCGTCTTCGAGGCGCTCGCCGCTCGCCCGGATCCTGATATGGTTGAACCACTTCCCGGCGTCGCCCCAGAACGTGTACGCGAGGGCGCCCTCCGGTCCCCGTTGACCGACCTGCGGCAGGAAGCCGGCGTCCGCCCGCAAACGTCCTTCTACGTCCCGCCAGCTCACCTCCGCGAACACGTTGCGGCTCGAGTGCTGAAACTCGGCGGAGTAGCCTTCGGCGGAGAACTCCCCCTCGGGCTGGCTGAACGCCGCGGCGATCGAATCCGGGTACTCGGTGCGCGAGTGCGCGACGATGAAGCGCACCGAGTTGCTGCGCGACAGGCGCAGGAGGCCG
>JBDHHV010000097.1:0-13074 GCA_039589195.1 Gemmatimonadota bacterium
TCGCTCGAGCAGCTGAGGAGGCGTGCTTGAAGTCGATGGGTGTCGCAGCCGCGTGCATTCTGTTGATGGGGTGCGTGGCGAGCGGCGGTTTGGGGGCGCAGCCGATCGAGCCGGCGCCGGACCTGGCGCGGATCGAGGCCGCCGTCGACTCGGGCCGCGTGCGGGGCGCGCGGGATGCGGTGGAGAGATGGCTCGCGGACACCGGTGATTCGGCGACCCCCGCCGACCTCCAGCGCGCCGGATTGCTCCGGGCCCGGCTGATGAACGATGCCGATTCGGCCCGCAGCGAATACCTGCGGATCGCGATCGACGGCCAGTCATCGCGCGGCGCAGAGGCGTGGCTCCGTCTGGCGCAGCTGGACCTGGCCCTCGGTGATCCGGAGCGCGCAGAGGTCGATCTTCAGCGCCTTCGAGCCGATTACCCCACGGGCCGTTGGGTGATCGAGTCCTGGTACTGGTCCGGTCGCGCGCTGGAAGTCTCCGGCCGCCTCGAGGATGCGTGCGAAGCGTGGGACAGGGCATCGGCGGCGGCTCGCGAGGCGGGGGACAGCGACATCCTCGAGATGTCGGGGACATCAGCCAGGTCGTGTGGGGCCGGCGGAATGCGTCTGACGGTGCAGCTGGATGCGTTCCGCGATCGCTCGGCCGCCCAGGCCGTCACGGCTCGCGCTGAAGGAGCGGGCTTTTCGGCTCGGATCGTCGAGGACGGCGGCCTGTATAAGGTTCGAGTCGGCCGCTTCGCGAGAGTCGAGGCGGCGAGAGAGATGGCGAAGCGGGTACGTGCGGCTGGCTTCTCGGCCCTGATCACGGCCGAGAACGGCTGACCGCGGACCAGCAGCCTCCTGAGGCACCGGTCGTGAGCCAGAACACTCCACTCATCCAACAGTACCTCGACATCAAGGCCCGGCACCCGGACTCGTTGCTCTTCTTCCGGGTCGGTGACTTCTACGAGATGTTCTTCGAGGACGCCGAGGAGGGGAGCGGCCTCCTGGGTCTCACCCTGACGTCTCGGAATAACGGCGGTACGCGCCATGTGCCCCTGGCGGGCGTGCCGGCGAAGGCCGTGAACGAGTACGTGCTACGTCTTCTGAGGGCCGGTCGTCGGGTCGCGATCTGTGAACAGCTCGAAGATGCGTCGGAGGCGGAGGGCATTGTTCGCCGGGACGTCGTCGAGATCATCACCCCCGGAACGGTGCTCGAGAACACCTTGCTCTCGGCGGACCGCAACAACTACGTGGCCGCGATCGCCGGGACCGGGCCGTTCGGCGTAGCTGCGGTCGACCTCTCGACGGGCGAGTTCGAGGTGTCGCTGGGCGATGCGGGCGCGCTCGCCGACGATCTTGCTCGGCTCGAACCCTCAGAGCTTCTGCTGCCTGACAATGCGGACGCCGTGGACGGGGGCTGGCTCGTGACCCGGCGGCCCGGATGGAAGTTCGACGCCGAGTTGGGGGTGGAGCACCTGCGCGATCGGTTCGGCGTCCGGAGCGTAGAGGGATTCGGGCTGGATCCGGAAGACGACGCCACCTCGCTGGCCGCGGTCGGCGCCCTGCTCGCGTATCTGAAGGAGGTACGGCCCGCGGGCGTGGAGCACCTTCGCCACCCCCGAATCGAGCGCCGCGGGTCGACCATGTACCTCGATGAGATGACCCGCCGCAATCTCGAGCTCGTGGAGACGCTGCGACCCGGTCGCGGCGTGACCTTGCTCGGACTGCTCGACTGCACGCGAACCGCGATGGGTGGACGACTGCTCAGACGGCGGCTCCTTCGCCCACTGCTCGATCGCGCCGCGATCGAGGATCGTCTGGATGCGGTGGGAGAGTTGTTGGAGGCTGGCGATGTGCGCCGCGAGCTGCGGGCTCGACTGCGCGAGATCCGCGACCTCGAGCGGTTGGCGGCACGCGTCTCCGCCGCTCGCGCCGGGCCGCGGGAGTTCCTCGGACTCGGCGAGTCGTTGGATGCCCTCCCGCACGTGCTCGGTTCCCTGGCCCCGGCCACCACGGGCGGCCTCCGGCGGATCGGCGATGGCTTGGACACCCTCGAAGATGTGCGGGAACGCATCTCGACGGCCCTTTCGCCGGACGCGCCCACCGCGCTTCGGGACGGAGGGGTGATCCGGGCGGGGTACTCGGAGGAACTGGACGAGATCAGGGGGTTGCGCGAGAACGCGGTGGAGTGGATCGCGGGGATGCAGGTGCGCGAGCGCGAGCGCACTGGGATCGACAGCCTCAAGGTCGGGTTCAACAAGGTGTTCGGGTACTACCTCGAGGTCACGAAGGCGAAGCTCGACCGTGTGCCCGACGACTACATACGCAAGCAGACGCTGACCAACGCCGAGCGGTACCTGACGCCCGAGTTGAAGGAGTGGGAGGCGAGGGTCGTGGGTGCCGACGAGGAGATCACCGCGCTGGAGACGAGGCTGTTTCACGAACTGCGGGTCGCGGTGGCTGCCGAGGTGCCGCGCATCCAGGAGACGGCCGCGCGCATCGCGGAGCTGGACACCCTGGCGGCGCTGGCCGAAGTGGCGGAGCGGAACGAGTACGTTCGCCCGCAGCTCACGGACGAGCCGTGCTTCGAGATTCGGGGAGGACGCCACCCCGTCGTCGAGCAAACCGCGGAGCGGGAGTCGTTCATCCCCAACGACGTGGTGCTGGATGATACGCTGCGAGTGATGATCGTGACCGGGCCGAACATGGCGGGAAAATCGACGGTGCTGCGCCAGGTGGGCTTGATCGCCCTCATGGCGCAGGTCGGTTCCTTCGTGCCGGCGGTGCGGGCCAGGCTGGGGTTGTGCGACCGGGTCTTCACCCGTGTCGGCGCGTCCGACAGCCTCGCGTTGGGGATGAGCACCTTCATGGTCGAGATGACGGAGACAGCGACGATTCTGAATAGCGCGACGGAGCGGAGTCTAGTGCTGCTCGACGAGATCGGCCGCGGCACCTCCACCTACGATGGCGTCTCGATCGCGTGGGCGGTCACCGAGCGGCTTCACGACATCGGTGCACGTACGATCTTTGCTACGCACTATCACGAGCTGGTCGGGCTGGAGGATGAGCTGGAGGGGGTCGGCGCCTTCAACGTTGCGGTTCGCGAGCGAGGGAACGAGATCGTCTTCCTGCACCGCCTGCAAGCCGGCGGCTCCGACCGCTCATATGGCGTGCACGTGGCCCGGCTCGCCGGCCTTCCACCGGAGGTCGTGGGGCGTGCAGCGCAGATCCTGAGGGAGTTGGAGAATGGCCCGTACGGCATCGGGAGCCGGGAAGCGGGCCTCGCGGAGCGGGCCAGGGACCAGCTATCGCTGTTCGAGCGCGCCTCCGCGTCGCCCGTGCTCGAACGGTTGGCGGAGCTAGACCCGAACCATATGACCCCGCTCGAGGCCTTGAGCGCGCTGGCCGAGTTACGCGCCATGACGAGGACGGACGACCCGTCCGAGGCAGGCCGGAAGGCAACGAACCGGGACGGGGGTGCCGTCGATGCCTAGCCCCCGGCGGTCGCTGTGCGCACCGGGCCTCCTGCTCGGACTCGGACTGGCCACGGCCGGCTGCGCGGAAGCCGTACGTCCCGTGCTGGGAGGGCTCAAGATCGGGGCGGCCGCGGGCCCGTTTCACATGCCCGTGCTGGACAGCGAAGAGCTTCCGTTTCAATACCCGGTCGAAGCGTGGGAACGAGGCGTGGGAGGCGAGACGATCTTGAAGATCCACATCGCGGCTACGGGCCGAGTCGACTCCGTGCACGTGGCCAGGTCCAGCGGGCACACCGGCCTGGATTCCGCGGCGGTCGTGGGTGCTCGACTGCTCCACTATCGTCCCGCGCGGCATGGCGAGGAGCCCGTCGGCGTGTGGGGATACCTGCCGGTCCGATACCCGATGCCCGAGCGCGCGCGACACGCGGAGGAAGACGGAAAGCCACGATGACGCAGCCGGGGGGCGGCAAGATCCGCGTCGGTGTGCTGTTTGGCGGACAGTCGGCGGAGCACGAGGTGTCGCTTCAATCCGCGAAGAACATCGTCGAGGCCATCGATCCCGAAAAATACGATGTGGTACTGATCGGCATCGATCGGGATGGCCGGTGGCATCTGGCCGATGGGTCGCGTTTCCTTCTCAACGCGTCGGATCCGCGTCGCATCCAGATGGAATCCACGCGACGCGACGTCGCGCTGGTGCCGGGGGAGCGCGCCGACCTCCTGGAGATCGAGCCGCGGGACGCGCTCGACCCACCCGACGTGGTCTTTCCCGTGCTCCACGGGCCGCTCGGGGAGGACGGCACCGTGCAGGGACTGCTCCGTCTCGCTCACATCCCGTTCGTGGGCGCCGGCGTCCTCGGATCGGCGATCGCGATGGACAAGGACGTGGCGAAGCGCCTGCTCGCGCAGGCAGGGATTCCGGTGGCCCCCTACGTGACCGTGCGGGCGCACGAGGCCGCGCCATCCTTCGAGGAGCTCGTCGGGACGCTGGGGCGACCGTTGTTCGTGAAGCCGGCGAACATGGGCTCTTCGGTGGGTGTTCAGAAGGTGGATGATCCCGATGCGCTGCGTGTCGCGCTCGCGTCGGCTTTTTCGTTCGATGCCAAGGTGCTCGTGGAGGAATACGTTGAAGGCCGCGAGATCGAGTGCGCCGTTCTCGGCAACGAGCACCCGGAGGCATCGATTCCGGGCGAGATCGTGCCCCTGCACGAGTTCTACTCGTACGAAGCCAAGTACCTGGACGACGAGGGGGCGGACCTCCGGATTCCCGCCGATCTGGACGAGGACACGACCCGGCGTGTGCAGAAGCTGGCCATCCGGACCTTCCAGGTCCTCTGCTGCGAGGGCATGGCTCGCGTCGATTTCTTCCTCGAACCCGACGGAAAGCTCGTGGTGAACGAGCTCAACTCGATCCCGGGCTTCACCCAGATCAGCATGTACCCGAAGCTCTGGGGAGCCAGCGGCATCGGCTACTCGGAGTTGATCGACCGCCTGCTACAGCTGGCCCTGGAACGGGCCGGGCGGGAGCGAAAGCTCCAATCGGCTGTCGACCTGGGACGGATCGAGGCCTGACGATGCTCCAACCGCGGAGGGCCGGCTATCGGCCGGGCGGCTTCGGTGGGTTCGGCTTCGGATCCCAGCTGACGCCGTGGGTAAAGCGTCTGCTGATCGCGAACACCGCGGTGTATCTGGCGATGGCGTCCGGTCTGTTGCCCGCGGGGCCCGTGATCCGGTGGCTCGGGTTCGGGAACACGCAGCCGTGGCTCGTCTGGTCATGGGTCACGTACATGTTCCTGCACGGCGGCTTCGGCCACCTGTTCATGAACATGCTCACGCTGTTCTTCTTCGGGCCGCCGCTGGAGCGGACCTGGGGTGGGCGCTACTTCATTCGGTATTATCTGGTCGCGGGTCTCGGGGGAGCGTTGTTCTCGCTCATCCTGTATCCGTTGATCGGTGCGAGCCTCGTCATCGGGGCGTCGGGGGCGATCTTCGGGCTGCTGTTGGCATTCGCGCTCAACTGGCCCGATGCGGAGATCTACCTGTACTTCCTCGTCCCGGTGAAGGCGAAGTGGTTCGTCGCGTTTTTCGGGTTCATCAACCTGTACGCGTTGATCTCCGGGGGTGGCGGGGGGATCGCCTACGGGGCGCACCTCGGCGGTCTGGCGACAGGATTCGTGTATCTGCGATACGGCGATCGGATCGGGCGTAGACTTCAGACGCTCGTCTGGAACGAGAAGCCGAGCCACGTGAAAGTGGAGCCCAAGGCCAAGGCTCCGCCGCCGAAGCCGCGACGGCGCCCCGCCGACGGGGATTCGCTGGATGAGGTGGACCGGATCCTGGACAAGATCCGCGAGAGTGGAATGGATTCGCTCACCCCCAAGGAGCGCGAGTTCCTGGACGAGATGAGCCGCCGCTACCAGAAGACCCCCGAGCGCTTCCACTGAAGAGTGGGCGCTCGAAAACTCCAGCGCCTCGTCAGGGGTGGCACCGGCCTCATGGCGCCTCTAGAATGATTTCCCCTCCGCCTGGCGGAGGGCGTCGACGCTGCCCGTGCGGGGCGCGGCGCCGCGCTGAGGGACGCACCCCACCCGGCGGTTCGCGAAACCCTGCAAGATGCGGTTTTCTCACCATACGACCGTGGTCGAAGGAGGTGTAGATGGCGTCTGCCGCCAGAGTCTTTGAAACGCGGGACATCCGAAACGTCGTCATGTTCGGCCATGGCGGGAGCGGGAAGACCACTTTGACCGATGCGATGTGCTACATCGCCGGGACCACGAACCGCAAAGGGGACGTGGAGAAAGGAAGCGCGCTCACCGACTTCACGCCCGAGGAGACGGAACACGCAATCTCGATCAATCTGGCGGTGGGTCACGCCGTTTGGAAAGACACCAAGCTGAACCTGATCGACACTCCGGGCTACCTCGACTTCCTCGGCGAAGTCATGGCTGGCGTGCGAGTGGCGGACGGAGGGGTCGCGGTCATTGACGCGGTCTCCGGCGTACAGGTCGGGACGGAGCGCACCTGGGCGGCGTGTGAAGAGCGGAGGATTCCGCGGATCATCTTCGTGTCGATGATAGACCGCGACAATGCCTCGTTCGAGAAGACGTTCAAGCAAATCCGTGAGACATTGTCGCCGGCCGCGATCCCCGTGGAGGTTCCGATCGGGTCGGGTGCCGATTTCCGGGGAATCGTGAACCTGTTCTCCAAGAAGGCCCACATCTACAAGGAGGGATCCAGCCGCGGGGAATACCAGGACGCGGAGATCCCCGAAGAGATGCTAGCCGAGGTCGAAGCGTATCGTGAGGAGCTGATCGAGACGATCGCGGCGGCCGACGACGAGCTTCTCGAGGCGTATCTGGAGGGCCACGAGCTCGATCGTGATCGGCTGATCGATGTGCTCGGCAGCGCCATGCGGCGAGGCGAGATCTTCCCGATCTTCTGCGGGTCGGGAGCCTCGGGGCGGGGTGTGCGGGCGCTGATGAACAAGATCGTGGAGTTGCTCCCCTCACCGGAAGTAGCGGGGCCCCACCTCGGGGAGGGTCCTTCCGGCGAGGCGATCGAGGTGCAGCCGACCTCGACGGGCCCGGTGGCCGCGCTCGTCTTCAAGACCACCTCGGAGCCCCACGTGGGGGACCTCAGCTTCTTCCGCGTGTTCGGCGGCTCGATCGCGAACGGCGACATGCTGATCAACCCCAGCCGCGCCGAGACCGAGCGGATCTCCCACCTGAGCATCCCCAACGGTGCTCATCGGATGGAGGTAGAGCACCTCGCTCCGGGTGACATCGGGTTGGTGGCCAAGCTGCGCGACACGCACACCGGCGACACGTTGTGCGCGTCTTCGCGCCGGCTGACCCTGTCGGGCATCGAGTGGCCGGAGCCCGACATCTCGCTCGCGGTGACGGCCCGCACGCGCGGGGACGAAGACAAGATCTCCACCGGGCTCGCCAAGCTGCACGAGGAAGACCCCACGTTCCGATCCGGGTATGACGGAGAGCTGGGACAGACGATCGCGAGCGGACTCGGGGAGCTCCACCTCACCGTCGGTCTGGAGAAGCTGACCCGGAAATACGGGGTGCACGTGGACACCGAGGAGCCTCGCATCCCCTACCGCGAGACGATTACCCGTGAGGCCGAGGGGCAGGGCCGCTACAAGAAGCAGACCGGAGGCCGCGGCCAGTTCGGAGACTGTTGGGTGCGGCTCAGGCCGCGCGCGCGCGGGGAGGGATACGAGTTCGTCGACAAGATCAAGGGGGGTGTCATTCCGGCGAAATTCGTGCCTGCGGTCGGAAAGGGGATCAAGGGTGCGGCTGAGAAGGGGGTCCTGGCGGGCTACCCGCTCGTCGACTTCCAGGCCGAAGTGTACGACGGCTCGCACCACTCCGTGGACTCGTCGGACATTGCCTTTCAGATAGCCGGCTCGCTGGCGTTCCAGAAGGTGGCGCGCGACGCCGGCCTGGCGCTCCTGGAGCCGATCATGGAAGTGAAGGTCGAGACACCCGAGGCGTACATGGGAGAAGTGATCGGCGATCTGAACCAACGACGTGGACGGGTGCTCGGGATGGAATCCCAGGGTTCGCGCCAGGTCGTCCAGGCGGTCGTCCCTCTCAACGAGCTGTACAAGTACTCGGCGGCACTGCGATCGTTGACGCATGGGCAGGCCGTACACACCCGAAAACCGCTGGGGTACGAAGCGGCACCTCCGCACGTCGTGCAGAAGGTGATCGCGGACGCCGAGCGGGACGGGAACGGCTCACGCTAGTGACGGGGGGCTACCGTGGCCGGGCATAGCAAATGGGCGCAGATCAAGCGCCAGAAGGCGGTGAACGACAAGGCCAGGGGAAAGCTGTTCTCCAAGCTCGGTCGCGAGATCGCCGTGGCGGCGCGTGATGGCGGAGATCCCGAGTTCAACCCTCGGCTCCGCACGGCGATCGAGAACGCCAAAGCCCAGAACATGCCCAACGAGAACATCGAGCGGGCCGTCAAGCGGGGCACCGGTGCCCTCCCCGGGGCCAGCTACGAAGAGAACACCTACGAGTGCTTCGGGCCCGGCGGCGTGGCCTTGCTGCTCGAGTGCCTGACCGACAACTCGAAGCGAACGGTGGCCGAGCTTCGTCACCTGCTGGACAAGAAGGGCGGAAACCTGGGTCAGAGCGGATCGGTCGCATGGATGTTCGACCGGATCGGGCACATCCTGGTGGACGCCCGGCACTGTGAGGAGGATGCAGCGCTCGAGGCCGCGTTGATTGCGGGCGCGGAGAACATGGAGGTCGAGGAGGACGTGTACGTGGTCACCGCGGCGCCTTCCGAATTCCATCGCATCGAGGAGACGCTGCGTGCCGAGGGTCTCCCGATCCAGAGTGCCGAGCTGGTGATGACTCCGACGACCCCGCTGCATGTGGAGGGAAGAGACGCGGAGCGCGTATTCAAGCTCATGGCGGAGCTGGAAGACCACGACGACGTGCAGAAGGTGTACTCCAACGTCGATCTCGACGAAGCCGATTGGGCCGCGCTAGCGGGCAGCGAATGACATCGAGCGCCTGTTGAAGGTCCTCGGCGTCGACCCCGGCAGTCGCGCGACGGGCTTCGGTGTCATCGAGCGCCGCGGCGGGTCTCATCGTCTCCTGGAGTGCGGCGTCATCCGACCCGAGCCTCAGGCGGATCTCACGACACGCCTGGTCGACATTCATACCGGTCTTCTCGGACTGATCGACCGTCATGCGCCGGAATGCGTTGCGGTCGAGGGGATCTTCACGGGACACAACGCACGGTCCGCCATGCTGCTCGGCCACGCTCGTGGCGTCGCGGTCCTGGCGGCCGCGCTTCGGGACGTGCCGGTGCACGAGTACTCCCCGGCGGAGGTGAAGAAGACGGTCGTGGGCACCGGGCGTGCGACCAAGACCCAGGTCGGATTCATGGTCCGGCAACATCTCAAGCTCGCGGACGTGCCGCGGCCGTCGGATGCGGCGGACGGCTGCGCGATCGCGCTGTGCCACCTCTTCCAAGCGGGTGCGGTGAGCACCGCGGCCGCCCTCGCACCGAGCACCCCGGGCGCGGGTCGCGGCGAGGGCCGTTCGTGATCCGCCGGATTCGCGGTCGCCTCACGGCGAAAGGGGCCGATGGCGTCGAGGTGCTCACCTCGGGAGGCATCGGATACGAGATCGCCGTGCCGGCCACCCTCATCGATCGATTGCCCGCTGCGGGCGAAGAGGTCGAGCTCCACACGTCGCTCGTAGTGCGTGACGACGCCATGGAGCTTTACGGCTTCGGGTCGTCCACGGACCGTGAGCTGTTTCGAAGGTTGCAGAGCGCGAGCGGGGTCGGACCGCGCCTGGCCCTGGCGCTGCTCGGGGCGTTGCCGGGCGGCAGGATCGTGGCCGCGATCCGGGCGAAGGACCATGCGGCGCTCCAAACGGTGAGCGGTGTCGGCCGTAAGACGGCGGAGCGAATCACGCTGGAGCTCATCGACAAGCTGGATGACCTCGCCGACGGTGATGTTCCCGCCCGTGATGGGCCGACCGCTTCCGCGGTTCAGGCGCTTCGCGCGTTGGGGTACGGCCAAATCGAGAGCGAACAGGCGGTCCGGCGGGCGCAGGAAGGGACCGATGGGCGAGAAGTCGGAACCGAGGAGCTCGTGCGGCGAGCCCTCCAACACGTTTGAGTGGCCACTTCTGATGTTCGGCACGGGAGGGATCTGCTCGTGAACCGGCCCGAGATCACGACTCCGGACACGCTCGACGAGGAGACTTCGCTCGAGACCTCGCTTCGTCCGAGCCAGCTGACGGAATTCGTCGGTCAGGACAAGGTCAAGGAGAGCCTCAGGGTCTACATCGAGGCCGCCAGGGGACGGGGAGAGGCCCTCGACCACGTTCTGTTCTACGGCCCGCCCGGGCTGGGAAAGACTACCCTCGCCATTCTGTTGGCCCGCGAGCTGGATGTGAACATCAAGCTCACCTCGGGCCCCGTCCTCGAGAAGCCCGGCGATCTCGCGAGCCAGCTCACCAACCTCGAGCCGCGTGACATCCTGTTCATCGACGAGATCCACCGGCTGCGCCCGGTGATCGAGGAGTTTCTATACCCGGCGATGGAGGACTACCGGATCGAGATCCGCCTCGGCGACGGGCCGCGCGCACAGACGTTCTCCATGAAGCTCGAGCGGTTCACTCTCGTTGGGGCGACGACACGCTTCGGACTCCTGACCGCGCCGATGCGAGCGCGGTTCGGCGTGATCGAGCGTCTGGGCTTCTACCCGAAGGAGGAGCTGCTCCAGATCGTCGAGCGCTCGGCCGAGATTCTCGGCGTACCGATCACCGCCGATGGGGCCTCGGAGATCGCGCGACGCGCGCGAGGCACACCGCGGATCGCCAACCGGCTCCTGCGCCGGGTT
Source organism: Gemmatimonadota bacterium (assembly GCA_039589195.1). GTDB lineage: Bacteria > Gemmatimonadota > Gemmatimonadetes > Palauibacterales > Palauibacteraceae > JBDHAC01. Next base: position 10,845 of record JBDHHV010000097.1, read on the forward strand.
CGGGACTACGCGCAGGTACGGGCGGACGGAACGATCGACGAGAAGACCGCCATCGAAGGGCTCGAGCTCCTGAACGTGGACGAGTACGGCCTCGACGAGATGGACGGACGTGTGCTGCGAGCCATCATCGAGACGTTCAACGGTGGCCCCGTGGGCCTCAGCTCCCTCGCGGTCGCCGTCGGCGAGGACGCCGGCACGCTGGAAGAAGTGTACGAGCCCTACCTGATCCAGAACGGCTATCTGCAGCGTACGCCCCGCGGCCGTACGGCGACCCCGAAAGCCTATGAGCGCTTCGGGTACGCGCTTCCACGTGGTGAAGCCGCCCAACCCGGCCTGTTCGAGGATGGTCGATAGCGTACCGCCCCAAGAGTTCGAGGCCGCGGGCGAAGGACACACGAGCGCAGCCCGGGCGGATCGCCGGGTATACCGTACGGCCGACTTCGACTACGACCTGCCCGACGATCTGATCGCGCTTCGCCCGGCTCGGAGACGGGACTCGTCCCGGCTCCTCGCCGTGGACCGTCTGAGCGGCGCACTGGAGGATCGCCGGTTCGCCGATCTCGGCGCACTCGCTCGGCCCGGCGATGCCCTCGTCCTGAACGACACGCGCGTCTTCCCCGCGCGTCTTACGGGCCGGAAGCCCACCGGGGCGCGAGCGGAGATCCTGCTCCTCCGGCCGCGGGATGATTCGGGAGGCGCCGCGGTGTGGGAAGCGATCGTGCGGCCGGGTGGAAAGCTGAAGCCGGGCCGACGGGTCCGGATCGCGGACGATCTGGACGTGATCGTGTTGGACTCGCTCCCCGGTGGGGGTCGGCTGGTTCGGTTGGAGGGCCCCGGTGATCCCTGGGCGCTTATCGAGCGCCACGGCCACGTACCGTTGCCCCCGTACATCGAGCGCCCGGACGACGCCGAGGACCGCGAGCGCTATCAGACCGTGTACGCCCGGCACCGCGGCAGCGTGGCGGCACCCACGGCCGGCCTCCATTTCACTCCCGAGCTGTTGGCGGAGCTGGAGCAGGGTGGGGTACGAGTCGCCCGGCTCACGCTCCACGTGGGGGTGGGTACGTTTCGTCCCGTCGCGGCGGAGCGACCCGACGCGCACCGCCTGCACCCCGAGGCGTTCGAGATCGGCGACGACACCGTCGCACTCCTCAACGACGTACGGGCGAGCGGTGGGCGGGTCTGGGCCGTCGGGACGACCGTATGCCGCTCGCTCGAGAGCGCTGTGGACCCGGAGGGGCACTTCGTAGCGCATCGGGGAGAGACGGATCTGTTCATCTATCCGCCATACCGCTTCCGGGGCGTGGACTGTCTCGTGACCAACTTCCATCTGCCGAGATCCAGCCTCCTGATGCTGGTGGCGGCGTTCGCCGGCCACGGGCTCACGCTCCACGCCTACCGGCACGCGATCCGTGAACGGTATCGCTTCTACTCGTACGGCGACGCGATGGTGGTCGTGTGAGCGCGCCCCTCATCGGCGCCTTCGCCCTGGATGGGACCGACGGCCGGGCGCGTGCGGGGCGTCTGACGCTCGCGCGTGGGGAGATCCGCACGCCGTGCTTCATGCCGGTCGGCACCCTGGGTACGGTGAAGTCGCTGACCCCCGAGGATCTCGCGGGGGCCGGTGTCCAGATCCTGCTCGGAAACGCGTACCACCTTTATCTGCGTCCCGGGCTCGACGTGATTCGCGCGTGCGGGGGATTGCATCGCTTCATGAATTGGGAGGGGCCGATCCTGACGGACTCGGGTGGATTCCAGGTCTTCTCGCTCGCCCGCATCAACGAGGTAAACGACGAGGGAGTCACCTTCCAGAACCACATAGATGGCTCCCGGCACCGGTTGACGCCCGAGCGCTCGATCGAGATCCAGGCGGTGCTCGGATCCGACATCGTGATGGCGCTGGACGAGTGCCCCCCCGGTAACGCCAGCCGGGAGGAGGCCCAGGTCGCGGTGGAGCGTTCGCTTACGTGGCTCGCGCGTTGCCGGGACCGTCACGGCGAGTTGGCGGGGTCCGCCCGGGATGCCGCCGGGCATGCCACCGCGCGCGGGTTGCTGTTCCCGATCTTTCAGGGCGCCTCATACGAAGATTTGCGGCTCGAGTCCCTCGAACGAACGCTTGCCCTCGGACCCTGGCCCGGGCTTGCAATCGGCGGCCTTTCGGTCGGAGAGCCGAAGGAGGTGACGCTGGCGATCCTCGACCGGTGCGAGAGCGCCATGCCGGGCGGGATTC
>JBDHHV010000098.1:0-12873 GCA_039589195.1 Gemmatimonadota bacterium
CAGGTGCTGATGAACCTCTACCAGCGCGCGGACGTCGACGCGATGGAGAAAGTGCTGCTCGAGGGCCAGAAGGTGGAGCTGCGGGTCGTCAGGTGAGGGGGGGGATGATTCTGGTACATAAACTGGAGCACCGAACGCAAACCGAAGCCGACGGCGTACGCATAAAGCGCACTAGGTTGGTAAGTTATGTGAATGCGCCGCCAGGGAATCGAACCCCGAACCTACGGATTAAGAGTCCGTTGCTCTGCCAATTGAGCTAGCGGCGCAAAACTCGAGGCCGAGCGACCGGCGCGGTCTGGAAGCGCCCGAAGGCAGCTCCCTGCGGTCCATTCTCGACCTCGAGCCGAGGTCCAGGTCGCCGATCGAGTCCGGCGACCTGATGAAGTGGAGCCGAGGGGAGTCGAACCCCTGACCTCTGCAATGCCATTGCAGCGCTCTCCCAACTGAGCTACGGCCCCATATCTGTCAAACACGTCGAAGCGGCCACGCAAGCTACCGCTTCGCCGGCTACCCGGCAGTCTCGCTACCAAGCACGCCCCCAAGGGGAATCGAACCCCTATCTCCACCTTGAAAGAGTGGTGTCCTGGCCGTTGGACGATGGGGGCCAACGGACTCGGCGCGCTCGTTGGCGAGCGCATTCCTCGACCACGCGCCCGGCAGGATTCGAACCTGCGACCCTCGGCTTAGAAGGCCGATGCTCTATCCAGGCTGAGCTACGGGCGCTTGCCATCCACCGCCTTCAGAGCTCGCGATGGGGATTGAACCCATGACCTCATCCTTACCAAGGATGCGCTCTACCACTGAGCTACGCGAGCCGACCTGCGTCACACCCGCTCCGGACACAGGGGCGGAGGGACTCGAACCCCCAACCGCCGGTTTTGGAGACCGGTGCTCTGCCAGTTGAGCTACGCCCCTACATCCATGGCTGGGGACGGAATTGAACCGCCGACACCCGCGTTTTCAGCGCGGTGCTCTACCAACTGAGCTACCCAGCCGACAAACTCCGGGGGTGGGATTCGAACCCACGACCTAGTGGTTAACAGCCACCCGCTCTGGCCACTGAGCTACCCCGGACCGTCCGGCCGAGCCCCTCGAGCCCGGCCACTCGCCACGCGTCAAACCCACGGTGGAGAGCAAAAACGCCCCGCCAAGCAGTGCGAGCCAGGCGAGGCGTCTCTCGATAGCGGGGGCGGGATTCGAACCCGCGACCTTCGGGTTATGAGCCCGACGAGCTACCAGACTGCTCCACCCCGCAATGCGGTCGCAAGGATACCCAAGACGCCGGTAATTGTCAACCCAAAACCGGGGTCTTGGGACCCCCTTCGAGACCCGTTTACCGGGGTCTCCGACACCACCTGACGAGTTCTTGTACGCTTGCCCCTAGCATCTGATCCCGCCTAAGGTTGCGCCGTGTCCACACACCCTGTCGCCGTGCCCGACCCGCTGCTCGCGCGACTCCGGGATCTGCTCGGCCCGAGCGCCGTGATCGCGGAGCCCGGCCGCCTGATCGCGTACGAGTCCGACGCGCTTACCTACCTGCGCGGAGCGCCAATCGCGGCGCTGCTTCCCGACTCGCGCGAGGGTGTGCAGGCCGCGGTCGAATGGCTATTCGAAGCGGGGATCCCGTTCGTGCCGCGCGGCTCGGGCACGGGGATCACGGGGGGGGCGGTCGCGGACGGTGCCGCCCTGATCTCGACCGCGCGGATGCGCCGGATTCTCGCCATCGATGCCGCGAATCGGCGAGCCGACGTCGAGCCGGGCGTGATCACGGCCGCCATCTCCGAAGTGGCCGCCCCTCACGGCCTCCGCTATCTCCCGGACCCGGCCAGCGCGACGGCCTGCACGATCGGTGGCAACGTGGCGCAGAACGCGGGCGGGCCACACTGCCTGAAGCACGGGGTGACCTCCGATCACGTGCTGGGGCTGGAGGTCATCCGGCCGGACGGGGGTCTGCTGGAGCTCGACCGTGGCGAGTCCGGTGGGCTCGACCTCGGCGCGCTCTACATCGGCTCGGAAGGCACGCTCGGGATCGTGACCCGCGTCACCGTCCGCCTCTCGCCTTGCGTCCCGGAGGTACGGACGGCGCTCGCCCTCTTCCCCACCATGGATGCGGCCGGTTGGGCGGTGAGCGAGATCCTCGCATCGGGCGTCATGCCCGTCGCGATCGAGATGCTCGATCAGGGGACGATCCGGATCGTAGAGGAGTCGCCGTTCCCGGCCGGCCTCCCGACGGATGCGGGTGCCGCGTTGATCATCGAGGTGGAGGGCGAGGCGGACGAAGTGGACTGGTCGGTCGCGCGCGCCGCCGAGGTCGCGAAGGGGAGCGGCGCCTCCGAGGTCCGCGTCGCGGGTGATGAAGAGGAGCGGGCGCGTCTTTGGAAGGCCCGCAAGAAGGCGTACGGAGCGCTGGGACGGCGGGCGCCGGAAGTCCTCGTTCAGGACGCGGTCGTCCCCCGCACGCGTATCGCTCCGGTGCTCGAGCGAATCGGCGAGATCGCGCGCGCGCATGAGCTCGAGAACGTGAACTACTTCCACGCGGGTGATGGAAACCTTCATCCGCACCTTCTGTTCGACCCCCGCGATCCCGACCAGGTCCGGCGCGTGAAGAGGGCGAGCGAGGAGATCCTGCGCGTATGTGTGGAGGCGGGCGGCACGATCAGCGGAGAGCACGGGATCGGCCTGGACAAGCGCGAGGCCATGCGGCTCGTGTTCAGCGAGGCCGAGTTGAGCGTCATGCGTAACCTGAAGAGCGCGCTCGATCCCGCCGGGGTGTGTAATCCCGGGAAGATGTTCCCGGCAGAGGAGGCCTGAGATCCGATGGCCAGGTACCGGCGGCGGGACTCGTTCGAGAGCCGGGTGAGCGAGGCCGTAGAGGCTGAAGGGCTCACGTTCACGGCCGACCTGATCGCCAAGCACGCGACGGGAGTGGCGGGCTACAGAGTCACCCTCGCCTTCTTCGAGCTGGACGGTCCCCGCAACGCGATCGTGCAGTTGCCGGCGGCGGCCTCCCGGGCCGAGGTCGAGGCCCGGGCCGATTCGTTGCGCGCCGACCCCGACGCCCTGGCTCGGCTTCTGGCCGAGCGGCTGCGCGACTAGCTCGGACGATGACCGTGGAATCCGGTGGCGTGGTGGAGCCAGGTGGGCGAATGGAGTCCGGTGACGTGCTGGATTCCGATGGCGTGACGTGGACCGCCCCCGCGTCGGAGCCGGAGCTCGCCGAGTTGCTGGGCGAGGCGGGTACCGGCTCCGGCAGGGTCCGGCTTCCGACCGGTGGCGGTGAGCCCTCGGGGGGCGAAGCCAGGGCGGCCGGGCACCGGGAGATCCGCTTGCCCACCCTGCCCGGAGCGGGGGGTGTCGATGTGATCTCGCTCGAGGCGCCCTCGTTCGCACGCATCGTGGAGTACGAGCCGAAGGATCTCACGATCACGGTCGGCGCGGGTGCCCGGCTCGATGTTCTTCAGGACACCCTGGGGGCGGAGGGCCAGTGGCTTCCACCGGCAGCCTGGGGCGCGGCCGGTTCGGTCGGCGGCCTCGTGGGCGCCGCCACGCCTGGACCGTTCGACGCCGCTTTCGGCTCGGTCCAGAGACACGTGCTCGCCGTGCGAACGGTCGTCTGGGATGGTCGCTCGCTCACCTGGGGGCGGGCCGTGGTCAAGAACGTGGCCGGGTACGACATGAGCGGCCTGTGGTGCGGAAGCCGTGGCCGTCTGGGTGTGGTGACACAGGCTTCGTTGCGCGTGTGGCCACAGCCGGAGCTCCGGGAGTGGCTCGAGGTTCGAGGACCGGCGGATGGGTGGACGCTCCTCGAATCGCTCGGCGCTGTGGAGCCCGCGGACGACTTTCGACCGGATGCGCTGCTGTGGCAGGGCGCGAGGTCGGGACAGGGTGCCTACGCGCTCGTCGGTTTGCTGGGCTCGGAAGCGGCCGTCCGGTCGCGCGGGGCGCTTGCCCGGTCGTGGGCCGCCTGCCATGGGTACGACGTTAGCGAGCGCGACGTCAGCGAGCCCCGTGTCGGCGAGCGCGGCGATGAGACGACGAGCGCGAATCCCCTCGCACCGCCCGAGCGTCGCCGGCGGTCGCTGGCCGACATCACGATTCGGGTCCACTGCCCCCGAACGAGGCTGGCCGCCGTGGGCCGAAGGCTGACCGGTGCCCTGCGGGACGTTCCCGGCGCGCTCGACGCCCTTCCCGACCTCGGCTTGCTCAGGGTGTCTTACTCGCGGCCGGAGGACACGGCGCGCGCCGCGGCGTTGAGGGACGCGTTGTTTCAGGCGGCGGGCGGCGCCCGAGTCACGATAGAGATCGGTGGGCCGGATGAGCTGGCCACGGCCGAGGCGCAGCGAGAAGCCGACGTCCGTAGCCTCGAGCAGGCGGTGCTGGGGGCGCTGGGTGGCACCGCGAGACACTGGCTCGCGGACCACGTGTAGCCTCTTTTGGTGGCACGGCGACGAGCCGGTGGAACAGATGAGGAAGGGGCTCGAGTGAAGATCTATACACGCGGCGGGGATGCGGGTCAGACTGGCCTGTTCGGGGGTGATCGGGTTGCGAAAGATGACCCGCGTGTACAGGCGTACGGCGCGGTCGACGAGCTGAATGCGGCTCTCGGTCTGGTCGTCGCGCTGGACGAGACCGGGATTCTGGAGCGCCCGGCGTTGATCGCGCTCCAGGAGGACATGTTCGCGATCGGGGCACGGCTCGCGGCGGCGGATCCCGAACGAGCGCTTCGGAAGGGAACGGTTCCCGAGCTGCCGGCCGCCCGCATCACGGTGCTCGAGAGTTGGATCGATGAGCTGACCGAGGGGCTCCCGCCACTCGACGCCTTCATCCTCCCGGGCGGCAGCCCGCTTGGAGCGCAGCTCCACGTGGCGCGAACCGTCTGCCGCCGGGCGGAGCGGGCCATCGTCGGGCTCGTCGACGAGCACCCTGACCTCGCGGGTGTGATCCTCCCCTACATGAACCGGCTCTCCGATCTCCTCTTCACGCTGGCGCGGGCCGCCAACCACCAGGCCGGTGTGAGCGAGACGACATGGCTGCCAAGACGCCGCAGCACGGGCGAGGACGAGGGGGCAGACGAGTGAGCGACGCAAGCCAGGCCACGGACGTCGGGCGGGACGAGCTCCGGACCATCACCCGTGAGCCGTTTCGGTTCGTCCTCCCCGCGGCCGAGATCCGGGGCGACGCATGGATCCCCGAGAGCCCCGTGCCAGACGTCGCGATCGTCGTTTGTCACGGGTTCAAGGGGTTCAAGGATTGGGGCTTCTTCCCGTACGTGGCCTGCGAGCTGGCGGCGCGGACCGGGTGTCTCACCGCCTCGTTCAACTTCGACGGGTCGGGCGTGCGCGACAGCACGGACGCGTTCGACGACCTCGATTCGTTCGCCAGGAACACGTTCTCCCGCGAGTTGGCCGATCTCGAGGCAGTGCTCGACCGGCTGGCCACCGGACGTCTCGGTTCCGTGGACGTGCCGGCCGCTTCGGCGTTCGGGCTGCTCGGACACAGCCGCGGCGGTGCCACCTGCGTCCTGAAGGCAGGGGTGCGGAGCCAGGTGCAGGCGCTCGTCACGTGGGCGGCGGTCTGCTCGGTGAGCATGTACGAGGACCTGTTCGCCGCGCAGCTGGACGCCGGAGAGACGGTACACATCCCGAACGCCCGTACCGGTCAGCAGATGCCGGTGTACCGCAACGTGCTGGACGACATCCGCGCGCACCGGGAGCGCCTGGATGTGCTGGCCGCGGCCACGACACTAGCCGTGCCGTACCTGGTCGTCCACGGATCCGAGGACGAGAGCGTGCCGTCGTCGCATGCCCGGCGACTCGCCGAGGCCGCGCCGGACTCGCGTCTCGAGATGATCGAGGGAACCGGGCACACCTTCGGTGCCGGGCACCCCTTCAAGGGTCCCAACCCGGACCTCGAGCGAGCCGTCGCCCTGACGGCCGCACACTTCCGCGCGGTCTTTGACAGGAGCTGACGAGATGAAGCACGGATTCCGCTTCCCGCGTCGCACGCGAGCCAGAGCGCTCGCCCCCTTCGCGCTCGCCCTCGTCCTCGGCCCCACGACCGCCGGGTGCCGGCTCGAAAGAACCGATGCGCCGGGCGCGGAAGACCAGGACGCCGAGTTCGAGGCCCGGGTCGAGGAGATCCTCCAACTGTCCGCGGACGCCTGGAATGCGGGCGACCTCGAGGGCTTCATGGTGCATTACGAGCGCGCGCCCACCACGACGTACATCGGAAGCTCGGGCCTCCTCGTCGGCTACGATTCGATCCGCGGCCGGTATGCACCCGGCTTCGAGCCCGGGGCGGCTCGCGACTCGCTCCGTTTCGAGTCGATCCGGACACGCCGGCTCGAGCAACGCTTCGGGGTAGCGACCGCTCGCTACGTCTTGCACCGCGATGGCGAGACGACTTCGACCGGGCCGTTCACGCTCGTGCTGATGCAGGTCGAGGGCGTCTGGAAGATCATCCACGATCAAAGCGCGGCGGATCCGGAGCCGGCATCCGAGCCCGCGGCGGAGGAAGAAGGAGGGGCGGCCGGCACCGTATGAGCGGTGTCGCGCTCGCGCCCGCGCACACCCTCGAAGAGTGGGGGGGACTCCTCACCTGCGTGCACTGCGGGCTGTGTCTCCCCGCGTGCCCCACCTACCAGGTCCTCGGTGAGGAGAACGATTCGCCTCGCGGCCGTCTCCACTTGATTCGCGTACGAATGGAGGGCCGCGAGGTTGGCGAGAGCGCGCGACGGAGACACCTCGGAGCCTGCCTTGGCTGCCGGGCGTGTGAGACCGTCTGCCCGGCGGGCGTCCCCTACGGAGCTCTGCTCGAGCAGGAGCGAGAGCGTCTGCTCGAACCCCGCCCGGTCCGGGCCTGGTTGGGGCGCCTCACGCTCGGCTCACTCACGGGGCGCGGCGTCGGCCGCCTTCTGTACACGGCGCTACGCATGATTCGGGGCGCGGGCGTCGCCCGGTGGGCGGCCGGGCTCTTCCCCGGCCGGATCGGACTCGCAGCGCGGCTCCTGGATGCCACGCGACCCGGGCCCCGATCCAGGCGGACGGGCGCCTCCGGCCGACCGGGGAGCCGGACGGCACGCTCCGGCAGGCCTACGGCACGCCCTGGAAGGCCGGCAGCCCGAGCCGCCGCCGGCCCGGCACCGTCCGCCAGTTACACGCTGCTCGAGGGCTGCGTGATGCGCGGGCTGTTCCGGCACGTGCACGAGTCGTCGCGCAGAGCTCTGGACGCGAGTGGCTGCCGCGAGATCCGGGCTCCCCGGCAGGGCTGCTGTGGAGCGCTCCACGCTCATGCGGGACACATGGAGCGCGCACGAGAGTTGGCGCGTCGCAACATCGCGGCCTTCGAGGGCGCCGGGGACGGGTACATCGTGGTCGATGCGGCCGGGTGCGGTGCGGCGTTGCGGGAGTATCCCGCCTGGCTCGCGGATGACCCGGGTTGGGCTCGGGCCGCAGAGCGGCTCGCCACCCGCGTACGCGACGTGATGGAGCTGCTTGCCGAGATGTCCCGAACATCCGCGGCACCGAGGCCCGCGGCACCGCGGACCACGCCGCCGTCGGGCAGCCGGTCGCCGAGAATCGCCTACGATGCGCCCTGTCACCTCCTGCATGCCCAGCGGGTCGATTCCGCACCGCGCACCGCGGTCAGGTCGATGACGGGGGTCGAGATGGAGCCGCTCCCTTCCTCATCCGACTGTTGTGGTGGCGCAGGTCTGTACAACCTCTTCCACACGGCGTTGTCGGGCCGCATCCTCGAGCGAAAGGTGGAGGAGATCCGCGCCGGTGGATACGATGCGGTAGCGACCGGCAACCCCGGTTGCATCATGCAGATCGGTGCAGGCCTGCGAGCCGCGGGGCTGAAGATCCCCGTCGTGCACCCGGTCGAGTTGCTGGATCCCGAGACCCCGCCGGCGGACGAGGTGTGATCCGACCCGGGGACTCTCACTGAACCTCGCGAGCGCCTGAGAGCATGGATCGAGTTCGGCGGACCCTGGAGGAACACCGCGCCACCCTGGACGCAGTGGAGGCGTGTGGAGAGAACATCCTGGCCGTAGGGCAGCGGTTCACCGACTGTCTCGCAGGCGGAGGCACCGTCTTCTGGATGGGCAACGGCGGGAGCGCGGCCGACTGCCAACACCTCGCGGCCGAGCTGGTCGGTCGTTACGAGGGCGTGGATCGGCGCGGGCTCGCTTCCATCGCCCTCACCACCGACACTTCGGTTCTCACGTCGGTCGGCAACGACTACGGGTTCGAGGCCATCTTCGCGCGGCAGATCGAAGCCCTCTGTCGTGCCGGCGACGTGGTGGTCGCGATCTCCACGTCCGGAAACAGCGCCAACGTCCTGGTCGCCGTCGAGGCGGCGCGGGCGCGCGGCGCGTTCACGGTCGGCCTGTGCGGCGGCGACGGGGGCACCCTGGCCCGGGAGACCGATCTCTCGATCGTCGTTCCCTCTGACAGCCCCGCGCGCGTGCAAGAAGCTCATATTCTCATTGGCCATATCTGGTGCGACTATGTGGATGAACACGTCCGAAGCCACGATGCGTAGGCTTTTCGATCCGTTCGCGACCTCGCTCCTGGTCGGCGCCCTGACCCTGGGCTCGCTGGGTGCGGGAGCCCGGTCGGCCGAGGCGCAGGAAGCCGGGGCGCAGGAACAGGCGACCCCCTCACCCCCGACCCGTGATCTCGTGGGCCTCAACTGGATGGAGGTGCACGAGTTGGTTCCGGCGCGTCTCCGCACCGTGCTCTTGCCGGTGGGGACCCTCGAAGCGCACGGCGTGGTCCCGAACGGCGCGGACATCCTCGTCCCCGACTCGCTGGCGGCCAGGCTGGCCCCCGAGCTGGGCGCGCTCATCGCACCAACTCTCAACTACGGCGTGAACACGTCGCTCGACGAGTATCCGGGCACGTTCGGGATATCCGAAGGCCTGCTCCGTGAGATCGCGGCGGAAGTGATGCGCGGGCTCGCGGAAACGGGTTTTCGGAATATCATCGTTCTGAACGGGCACGGACCGAACTTCGGGCCGCTGAACGAGGCCGCGCGGGCTGTCTTCCGGGAATCCGATGCACGCGTGCTGGTCGTGAATTGGTGGAGCATCACGGCAGACATCACGGAGGAGATCTTCGGCGCCCAGGGAGGGCATGCGGGTAACAACGAGACCGCGGCGATCCTCGCCTTGCGCCCGGACCTCGTCCGCCCCGAGCGCTACGAGGGACCTTCGCAGGCGACGCCGTTTTCCACGGGCTGGCAGGCGTGGCCGTTCCCGTCCTCGATCGGTCTGTACGCCCCAGGGCAAGGCTACCCGGAGTTCGATCGTGACAAGGCGATCCGATACTTCGACCTGGTCGTCGAGCGGGTGAGGAGCCTCGCGGCCGACGTGATCGCGAAATGGGAGGTGGCAGACCTCTGAGTGAATCTGCGCGCTGACAACCCTGCGAATCCGCGCGCTGACAACCCTGCGAATCCGCGCGCTGCCGACCCCGCGAATCTGCGGTCCGGGCGAACGGGAACCCCGACGGGGTAGTTATTCCAAGTACGGCCACGCGCACGGCGTGGCGCCGGGGCCCATCGGGCGTATCCGGCCGGGACACGACGTAACCCGAGGCTCGCCCCGAGGCGGCTTCGTCGCGAAGAGACAGGTAGATGCAAGAGTACCGGTACTTGATCGTGGGCGGTGGGCTCGCGGCGGCCTCCGCCGTGGATGGGATCCGCGAGGTGGATTCGGGCGGCACCATCCTCGTGCTCACCGATGAGGCTACGCCCCCGTACCACCGACCACCCCTATCGAAGGAGTACCTGCAGGCGCCCGAGGCGCCACGCGATCTGCTCCACGTGAAGCCCGCCGGCTGGTTCGATGACCAAGAGGGACTCACGCTGCGCCTGGAGGATGCGGTCGTATCGCTCGACCCCCGGATGCTGACGGTGACGGTGGAGTCGGGCGAGGTGTTCAGGGGTGAGAGGATCCTGCTGGCGACCGGCGGGCGCCCCCGAACGCTGTCGATTCCGGGGACCAGACTCGAGCGCGTCTTCACGCTCCGAACGGTCGAAGACGCCGAGGCGATTCGCGACGCAGCCCGCGAGGCGGAGTCCGCCCTCCTGATAGGAGCGGGGTTCGTCGGAATGGAGCTCGCCGCCTCGCTGCGCACGTTCGACGTCGACTCGCTCGTCGTCGAACGGCAGGAGTCCGTGTGGCCGGCGATGCTTCCCGAGAGCATCTCCGGCTTCATGCAGGCCTACTTCGAGGAGCGCGGCGTCAAATTCCGACTGGGCGCGCGCGTCGAGGAGCTGCGAGGGGGAGAGCAGGTGGAGTCGGCCATCCTCGACACGGGCGAGGAGATAGGGTGCGACCTCGTGGTCCAGGGTGTCGGCCTCGTCCCCAACGTCGAGCTGGCCTCGGCGGCCGAGATGGCGGTCCAGGATGGCATCGTGGTGGACCCGTACAGCGAGACCAGCCACGGACATATCTATGCGGCCGGCGATGTCGCGCGCTTCGCCGACCCGATTTCGGGGGAGTCGATCCGCGTCGAGCACTGGGACCACGCGAAGGCACACGGGAAGCTCGCCGGCCGCAACATGGCCGGAGAGCGCGAGGCGTACGACCACCTGTCCTACTTCTTTACGAATGCCTTCGACCTGAGCATCAACGTGTTCGGCCGGCCCGCGATATCGGATCAATCGATCGTCTCGGGCGTACTCGGCTCGGCACGCTCGATAGTGTATTGCGCGAGCGAGGGTCGCCTGTGCGGAACGATCCTCATCAACGCGAACGACGCGTTGGACGAGTGCCGGAACCTCGTGCGGATCGGGCCCTCTATCGAGGAAATCCGAGAGCGGTTGGCTAGATTCGAAGAACCCGATGCGGAAGTCGAAGAACTCGTAGGCTAGTCGAGAAAAGGGACAAGGAGCCACATGAACGACCTGGGCGATAACCCCCACACGGAGCGAGGCCCCGAGGCGGAACAGGGCGCCGAGGCGCAGGCGGCCGTCGACGACGACACGGCGTCGAGTGAGATCGTAGAGCAGGTAAGAATCGCGCTGCGCGGCGTCAGCGATCCGGAGCTGGGTCTCAGCATCGTCGACCTGGGACTCGTGTACGACATCGAGATCGAAGGAGAGCTCGCTCGTGTCACGATGACCCTCACGAGCCCCGGATGTCCGGCCGGCGGGCAGATCATGGGAGACGCGAAGCGAGCCGCTGAATCGGTCGAGGGAGTGAGCGAGGCCGCAGTGGAACTGGTGTGGAAGCCGTTTTGGACCCCCGACCGCATCGACCCCCAGGTGCGGGCGATGATGGGATTCTAGGGGCCGAGGACGAACCGAGACTTCCTCATGTTGTTGCGGCTGTTCCTCCTGTTCACGCTCGTACCGCTCGCGGAGCTAATGCTCCTCATTCGGATCGGCGGTCTGATCGGGCTGTTCCCGACGCTGTTGTTGGTCATGGCGACCGGCGCGGCCGGCGCGTGGTTGGCGCGGGCCGAGGGCCTTCGGAGCTGGATGGCGGTCCAGGGCGAGCTCGCCGAAGGGCGAATCCCCGGCGAGGAGCTGGTGCACGGGATGCTCGTGCTCATCGCGGGCATCGTGCTCGTCACCCCCGGGGTGCTCACCGATATCGCGGGATTGATCCTCCTCGTGCGTCCGATTCGCCAGGCGTTGATCCGCCGAATCCGCGAACGGTTCACACGGCGGCTCGAAGAAGGGGCCGTGCCGGGCCTGGGCGGTCCTTCGTTCAACTTCTACTGGATGGGTGGCCGGCCCGAGTCGGGGCCGTGGGCGAGCTCGGCTCGTGAAGCGAACCCCAGAGATGACACTGAGGCGGAGCGCCACGATCAGGTGACCGGTGAGGCCGCTCCTCGCCGTCCCCGAATCATAGAGATGTAGCGGTCAGGCCTGATCGAGACCCGGCTTGTTGCGAGCCGGCCCGTCCGCGTCGACGTTCCAGCCTGTTTGTACGGGTTCCGCCCTTGCAGTCGCAGCGGCCGGGCAGCCGGATGGAAGGCTCTATGTCGTTCAGATGTAAACCGTTACACAAGTCGTTCAGCTATGGTCTCGGGTCCGCCCTGACCGTCATCCTGTGTGCCTCGGCCATCATGCCCGAGGCTCCCACCGCGCCGAGCCGACCCCGGCATGAGGCTGGCGCCGCCGCACCGCCTGCCTGTTTCGGGCCCTCCGCACCCGAGGTCGTGGCGCTGCAACCGACGCAGAGCGCACCAGGCGGCCGCGGGACCATGACGCTCCACATGCGGGGCTCACCGTACGGCGTGAGCGTCGAGGCCGACGGTCGCTTCGCGTACGAAGTCACGGTGGAGATCGCTCGACTCAGACGGCGCGAAGGCGCTGACTACGTGGTGTGGGCGGCCACGTCCGAGCTGGACCAGGTCGCGAAGCTGGGGGTGCTGGGTGAGGGCGGACGTGTGACCGGTGCCGTCAGCTGGAACAAGTTCCTCGTCTTCGTGAGCGAAGAGACAACACCCGACGGAGACACGTGGTCGGGACCGATCCTGCTCACGGGCCTGTCGCCCAGCGGCCGCATGCACACGATGGCCGGACACGGGCCTTTCGAGGACGTGGATTGTCAGTACTTCTGACCCCCACTGACGCGGCTCGCCCCCACCACCCGGGTAGGGCGTGTCTTCTGTGGGCCTGTGTCCTGACCGCTCCCGTCTGGGGCTCCGCGGAAGCCGTCGCACAGGACCCGATGGAGGGCATGCACGGCCCGAGCCACGACTCGACCGCCGTGGCCTGGCGGATGCCCCCGGTCGCCATGCCGATGCCCATGATGCTGCCGGATCTGATGGGTCTGACGCCAAACGACGAGGCGTTCCTACCGGGAGCCGACATCGATCCGATGTCGCTCACCGGCGCGGTGTTCCGTGAGAT
>JBDHHV010000099.1:0-13073 GCA_039589195.1 Gemmatimonadota bacterium
GGCGTACAGGAGCAGGTAGACCGACATGAACAGCCCAGCGAGCGCCACGAGGGCGGCTGCCATCCTGCGAGTGGTCGAGCTCATGAACGAGCGGCTGGGTTTGTGAATGAACGGCTGGGGCTCAAGGACCCTACTCGCCCTCGCTCACCGCCGACTCACTCTCGCTCACAGCTTGCTGAACGAGACGCTCGAGCACCGTGTAATCACCCTCGGTCGCGAGGTCCAGGCGGCGTCCGTTGAGGAAGAGCGTCGGCGTGCTGTTCACACCCAACTCGTCGCCGTACTTCCGCACCGCCATGACGCGATCCAGGTGACGCTGCTCTCTCAAGCACATGACGCGATCCAGGTGACGCTGCTCTCTCAAGCAGCTTCCGAATTCGCCCCCGTCCAGACCCAGATCGTCCGCGATCTCGCGGAAACGTCCGTTCGGATCCCCGTCCATCGCCCACCGGGTCTGCCGGGCCAGCAGGAGGTCGTGCATCGGCCAATACCGGCCCTGGTCTCCCGCGCATCGCGCCGCGATGGAGGCGGCGACCGAGTTGGGGAACGTACCCAGCACGTAGTCATAGTGGATCCAACGTACGGGTCCGCCGTTCTCGACGTAGTTCTGGCGCATCAGCCGACCCGTAAAGGAGGCGAACCGCGCGCAATGGGGGCACGAATAGTCCGAAAAATCCATGATCGTCACCGGCGCGTCGGCGTCTCCGAGCGCTAGCCCCGCGGAGGGATCCGCCTCGACATCCACCGGGATCTCCGGGAGCGGCTCGCTCGCGGATTGCGAGCTCCCGCTCGCCGAGATCAACCAGGCGATACCCCCCGCAGCCACCACCGCCAGTAGCAAGTAGAACGTGCGGCTTTGGCCGCGTTCCCCGCTGCGAGGCGGGGCCTGTTTCCGCTGATTCAACCGTTCCTCCCGTTTTGGTTCCCGGTGTCTCTCGAATCGGTTACATAAGGACGAAGACCACTGTCGCGACCACGGCGAACGCCGCGATCGCCATGAGAACGAGCACCGTGGTCTCGGTCATGCGACGCTTCGGCAACAGCGCTACGCGAACCAGACGCGGCAGCAGCGCCGAGCTCCACAGATCGGCGATCTCGTCGATCAACGCGCGCCAGGTGGCCCCGTACGCCCGATCGAGCTTGACGATCTCCGATCTCCATTGAGCCGCTGCCTCCTCGACCTGCTCTTCCTCGGCCTCCGGTGGTCCGTGCTCGAGGGCGTGAAGCCGCTGTAGGAGCAGGTGCTCCCGGGCCAGAACCCTCGTCAAGCTCGGCTCCAGCCGTTCTGTGAATTCCCTCAGCCTCTTACCCAGCTCGCGTCTTTCGGTGTCCAACGACCGGAACCTACGCGCCAGCTCTTCCTCCGGTCGCTTCTCGGCCAGGAGTCGATTCAGCTCGTACTCGTACACCGTGAACAGCCGGTCCGCCGCCGTCTTGAGCGCGGCCTGAGTGTCCTCACGAAGCTGCTCCGCCTCCATCGCCTCCACGGCCCTCGCGAGACTGTCGGCGCCTAGCGCTGCCGATTTTCTCAGCATCAGAGGGCCGAGCGCGATCTCGCCCAGTTCCCGGAAGTGACGCTCGAAGAACTCGGGCCCGAAACCGACCTTCAGCTCGGGCTCCACCTGGACCCTCTCCACCCCGTCGCTGCAGGCCTCGCGCATGGTCTCCACCGAGATCTCGAACACGGGGAGCCGCGCGGGTGGCGGCGGCGCCACTTCGCCGCGGGCGAACATCTCGATGGAAGCATCCGCGTTCAGCGTTCTCTTGGGCGTCGATCTCGCCACCCGAGCCACGGCCTGGATCTCCTCGGGGAACAGATAGCGGAGCTTCAGGGAGACCCCATCACCCTCGAGAGCCAGCCCCCCCCACCCGACTTCGGACCCGGCCGAGTCGAGCTCCTCGACCGAGCTCACGGGCCACGCGATCGAATACCTGCGATCCCGGGCGATCAGGTGCAGGCCACGCTGCGTGAAGACCGCGAGATGGAGACCGCCGAGGCGTGTGCCTTCGACCGTTCCGCTGACCGCCGTCCCCGCCGTGCATACCACGACCTCGCGGGCGAGGGGTTGAAGCAGGAGCCGCTGCGCGCCGCGATCGCTCCCCCGCTCCACGGCACGGGCGACGTCCTCCAGGTCGCTGCTCTTCCCGAGCAGGGCCACGGTGTCATCGCGACCGAACAGCAGAACCAGCCCGGCTCGTCGCGAGACCCAGAATATGGACTCGAGTGCGAGCTCGCAGTCCTCCAGCCTGAGGACCGACCCGGCCAGTTGGACGCGCGCATCACGACGCACCGGACTTCCATCGATCAGGACGTCGAGGACGTACGAACGGGATTCCGGTGCCCCGGATCCGCGCCGCGCTTCATGCAACGTCACTCGCTCTCCCGGTTCCACTCCGCTCCGCACCCTCGCACGTTCATCACTGGTGGTCGGAGATGTCTCGCCAAGCCGGAATCTCGCGCAAAGGGGTCTCGTCCGCGATATGCACCCCGATCTCGTCCACTACCCTCTCGCGACTCAAGGGGATGCGAGCAGCTCGACGACCGCCTTGACGTCGTCGAGCTCCGGGAGCACCCAGTCCGCCCCACACTCCTCGAGCTCCCGTATGGAGAAGCGTCCCGTCGCCACCCCGAGGATTCTGGCACCCCCTGCGCGAGCGCATTCGACGTCCTTCGGGGTGTCGCCGATCAGGATCGTCTCCTCCCTCTTGAACGAGATCCCGGTCGCGGCGTGGGCACGGCGCATCGCGATCGGCGGGAGGTCCACGCGTCGTTCCGCATCCGAGCCGAATGCACCGAAGCCGAAGGGCTCGTCCAGAGCGCACGCCCGCAGCTTCCTCCACGCACCGCGCTCGACGTTGCCGGTGAGCAACCCGAGCCAAAAGCATGGCTCCACCTCGAGCCGCTCGAGCAGCTCCGGCACGCCCGGGCAGGCTGTCACGTGCGCTCGCCGCCTCAATAGCTCGCCTTCGAGCCACCCGTCGTACGAGTTCCACAGCGAGGCCAGCCGGGCGTCGATCACGACGTCCTCGAGGCCCGCCATGCTCAACAGGGTGCGGACGATATCGGGGTCCGTCAGCCCGTCGAACGCGAACCCATCGATCCCGCCCGCCGTACCGTACACCTCCCGCATGGCCCCCCCTAGCGCGGCTCGTCCCGCACCGGCGGAATCCAGCAGCGTCCCGTCCACGTCGAACAGCAGTAACCGCCTCATTCAGAGCTTCTAGCCGGCGGTTGTCGCGACCGCACGCGCGATCGCCGCCTCGAGAACCCTCTCGGCGCGCAGCGCCACCGACATTAGACCGAGGTCGCCCGCGGGACGCGGTCGTTTCCCCGTCGACAGCGCGAAGACGATATCCCCATCGAACAGGGTTCCGGCAGGTGAGATCCGGCGCGACAGTGCCGCGGCGGCCTGGCGGGCCACGATCTTGAGCTCTCTCTTCGTGAGCTCCATGTCGGTCGCCACGATCCCGAGCGTCGTGTTCTCCGCGGCACCCGAAGCGCGGAAACCCGAGCCCTCCTCCCCGAGTCGAAGCCTCAAGGCCGTGTCCAGAAACGCACCGTCTTCGGCTCTGGCTCCCGCGAGGATCTCACCTCGCTCGTCCAACACATCACCGAACGCGTTGACGACCGCCAACGCGGCCACCGTCTCCTCCTCGCCGTCCGCCCAGCTCCCGACGCCGGCGGTCTGAGCTCCTTCGTTTCCCCTCAGTTTGCCCACGCTCGCCCCAGTGCCGACGCCGCGCCGTCCCTCGCGAACCGGATCTTCCGAAGCCGCGTCCGCTGCCGCGTACCCCATGGAGGCGTCCGGCCGCACATCGGCGCGCCCGACACCGAGGTCGTAGATCACGGCGGCGGGGACGATCGGCACCGTCGCCGCGCGCGTCTGGAAGCCCTCGCCCCGTTCCTCCAACCAGCGCATGACGCCATCCGCCGCTGCCAGGCCGAACGCCGAACCGCCTGTCAACAGCAACGCGTCGCACCGAGGCACGAGATGCAGCTGGGACAAGGCGTCCAGCTCGCGGCTACCGGTGGCGAATCCGTGAACTTCGACCGCACCGACGAACGGACCCAACACGACCGTGCAACCGGTCGACGCCTCCCGATCGCTCGCGTGGCCGACGCGAAGACCGGTCACGGCAGTCAGCGTCAGGTTCTGCATGCCACTGTCAGGTGCTGAGCCACTCTGTGAATAGTGCCGGTTCGATGTTGCCGCCCGAGAGCACCGCAACCGTTGCGCTCGTCTGGCTTGGCTCTACGGCTCCTCCGAGGAGTGCGGCGACCGTCGCTGCCCCGCTCGGTTCGACGACCAGTCGCTGATGGAAGAGCCACACGACGGCCTCGCGGATTTGTACATCGGTCACCGTCACGACGTGATCGACGAGGTCGCGACAATGGGCGTAGGTGAGGTCGCCCGGCCGAACGGGCTTCAAGCCGTCGGCGATGGTCTCGACCCGATCCAGCGTGACCGGCCCTCCGGCCTCGAGCGAGAGCTTCATCGAGGGCGCCCCCTCAGGCTCGACGCCGACGACGCGGGCGCCCGCTCCCAACTCGCGCATCACTACCGAGATTCCGGAGATGAGGCCTCCGCCACCGATAGGGACGAGGACCAGCGCGGGCGAGCGAGGCGGTCCGGACCGACGTGACTCCAGTTGCTCCAGGATCTCCAGCCCGACGGTGCCCTGCCCCGCGATGATGTCCGGGTGGTCGAACGGCGGCACCATCGTGCCACCTTGTTCACGCTGGATCTCCTCCGCCCGCTCGCGTCGTTCCGAGGACGTCGTCCCGACCTGCTCGACCTCCGCTCCCAGGCGTCGGGTCCCATCGAGCTTCACGGGCGGAGCGTCGACAGGCATCACGATCGTGGCGTGTGTGCCGAACGCCCTGGCCGCAAAGGCGACGGCCTGAGCGTGGTTTCCCGATGAGTAGGTGATGAGACCCGCCTCGCGGTCCTCATCCGAGAGCCTGCTGACGAAGTGGTAGGCGCCTCGCGCCTTGAACGCGCAGACGTGCTGCAGGTTCTCGCACTTGAGCCACAGCCGGTCCCCCGCCGGGGGTCCGGACCGGTCCGTGGTGGGCGCGGCTACCGGAATCAGCGGGGTGCGGCGCACGGCCCCGGCTATTCTGAGTGCGGCAGCCCGTACGGCTGCCGCAGAGACGAGGTCGAGCTGTTCTCCGACCCTCATCCAGACATGGTCCTCAACCTAGACATGGTCCTCAATCGGGCTCGGAGACAGGAGATTCCGTCTCGGCTTCGGCTGGGGAGTCCGCCTCGACACCTTCGGAATCATCCCCCTCCGGCAGAGCGTCGTCGCTGATCACCCGGGCCACATCGACCAGCTCGTCGCCATCGTCCAGGTTGATGAGGCGCACCCCCTGCGTGTTCCGGCCGATCACACGAATCTCCGCCGTGGGTTGTCGGTTGATGACGCCGTTTCGCGTCACGAGCATCAGCTCGTCGTCATCGGTGACTTCCTTGACTGCCACCACCCGGCCGGTCCTCTCGACCGTCTTGAGATTGATCAGTCCTTTTCCGCCGCGACGCTGGGAGCGGTAATCTTCGATCTTGCTTCGCTTCCCCATCCCCCGATCCGTGACCGTGAGGAGCGTCGCATCCCGCTGGACGACGACCATTCCGATCACCTCGTCGCCCTTACCGAGCCTGATGCCACGGACCCCCTGCGTGGCGCGGCCCATCTGGCGGACGTCCTCCTCACCGAAGCGAATCGCCATCCCACCCCGGGTTCCGAGGAAGACGGTGTTCGACCCGTCCGTGAGCTGGACATCGATCAGGCGGTCACCCTCTACGATGTTGATGGCGATGATCCCGGTGGAACGGACGTTCGCATATTCGGCCAGGCTGGTCTTCTTCACGAGCCCGTTCCGGGTGGCGAAGATCAGGTGCCGATCTTCGCTGAACTCGCGTACGCGCACGATCGACGCGATCTCGTCGTTCTTGTCGATCCTGAGGAGGTTCACGATCGGCTTGCCGCGCGCGGTACGACCGGCCGGCGGGATCTGATACACCTTCAGCCAGTAGCACTGCCCCGAGGTCGTGAAGATCATGAGGTAGTCGTGCGTCGAGGCGAGAAAGACGCCCTCGACCCAGTCCTCCTCCCTGGTGCTCATGCCGGCGATCCCCCTTCCCCCGCGCCGCTGCTGGCGGTACACGTCCGGGGGGACGCGCTTCACGTATCCGGCGTGGCTCACCGTGATCACCATGTCCTCCTCGGCGATCAAATCCTCCTCGCTGAAATCGGCCGTGAAGTCGAGGATCTCGGTGCGCCGGTCGTCTCCGTACTTCTCCGCCATCTCGCGAAGCTCGTCGCGCACGATCGTCATGCGCCGTTCCCGCGAGCTGAGGATCGCCTTCAGCGCCGTAACATTGGCCCGAACCTCTTCCAACTCCGTTTCCAGCTCCTCGATCGCCAGACCCGTCAAGCGGGCCAAGCGCATGTTGAGAATCGACTCGGCCTGTCGCTCGCTCAGCTCGAACCGCACCCGTAGCTGCTCTTCGGCCGCGCCCCGGTCACGGGCCTTGCGGATGATCTGGATCACTTCGTCGATGTTGTCGACCGCGATCTTGAGCCCCTCCAGGACGTGCTCGCGGTCCTCGGCCGCGGCGAGCTCGAACTTGCTGCGCCGCTCGACCACCTCGTGGCGGTGCTCGAGGAAGTGCTCCAGCATCTCCCGGAGCGGCATCACCCTTGGGACCCCACCTACCAGGGCCAGCATGATGACGCCGAAAGTCGACTGCATCTGGGTGTGCTTGTAGAGCTGGTTCAGGACGATCTGCGGGATGGCATCCCGCTTCAGCTCGATCACCAGGCGAATCCCGTCGCGGTCCGACTCGTCCCGCAGATCGGAGATGTCCTCGACTCTCTTGTCCCGGACGAGCTGGGCGATCTGCTCGATCAGGCGGGTCTTGTTGACCATGAACGGGATCTCGGTGATGACGATCTGCTCGCCTCCCCGAGCCCGGTCCTCGATGTGCGCGCGCGCGCGCATCGAGATTCGGCCACGCCCATCACGGTACGCCTCCAGGATCCCCTGGCGCCCGTAGATGAACCCTCCGGTCGGAAAGTCCGGGCCCTGCACGCACTCCTGGATTTCCTCCAGCCCCGCCTCGGGATCCTCGATCAAGAGCTCACACGCGGCCACGATCTCTCGCAGGTTGTGCGGAGGTATGTTGGTGGCCATCCCGACCGCGATCCCCGACGACCCGTTCACCAACAGGTTCGGCATGCGGCCCGGGAGCACGGTGGGCTCCTGGAGCCGGTCGTCGAAGTTCGGGCTGAAGTCGACCGTTTCCTTGTCGATGTCGGTGAGCAACTCCATGGCGATCGTGGCGAGGCGCGATTCCGTGTATCGGTACGCGGCCGCGCTGTCGCCATCGATCGATCCGTAATTGCCCTGGCCGTCGACGAGGGGATAACGGAGCGAAAAATCCTGAACCATGCGGACGAGCGAGTCGTACACCGCGCTGTCACCGTGCGGGTGGTACTTGCCCAGCACGTCCCCCACGACCGTCGCGCTCTTCTTGTAGGGGCGGGTCGGCGTGAGCCCGGCCTCGTGCATCGCGTACAGAATCCGGCGGTGAACGGGCTTCAGTCCGTCGCGAACGTCGGGTAGCGCTCTCTGCACGATGACGCTCATCGAATAGTCGATGAACGAGTCGCGCATCTCGTCCTCGAGCAGTCGCGGCTGGATGCGGTCTACGGTCTCGGAGGTCTCCATGGACTCCTTTCCGTGCTTTGTTGAGCGTTGTCGTTCGGGCGATGAAGAGGATCCCGGAATCCCACGATGACGGGCTCCTGAAAGGCGCTCTCGGGCGGGCGGGCCCAACGCGGCTCACGTGCGCGCAAGCGTAGGCCTGCCGGGAATAATCTACCTTCCCGGAGGGTCTGACGCGACTCTGAATCAGATCAGGCGACGGCCCGATACCGCTCGATCTCCCGCAGCCCCATTCCGTCCAGCGTGCCCCGTATCTCCGCCCTCGCTCCCGGCGATCCAACGGCGATCAAGACGTATGTCGCCGCCGATAGCCTGCCCATCAACTGGCCGGGATCCAGCACCGGTGCGCCGTGCACGATCTGTCCGATCTTGCGTGGGTCCAGATCCACAAACGCGGTGATCTGGGGCGATCCGCTCTGCTCCGCGAAACGGCGCGCGAACCGCTTGCCGACCCGGCCTGCGCCCCAGATGACGATCTCCTGCTCCGGCGGCAGGAAGGCCCGCACGAGGTGGTGCGCCTTACAGCGTTGGAAGGCGGAGGCCGTGTAGCGCTCCGACGTCATCGAGAGCCGGTCCGGATGAACTCTCCAGTCCAGCAGCACGCGGTCGACGTTCGCCAGCCGGAAGCCCCCGGCGTGGAGTCGGAGCACCAGGTCGTAGTCCTCCGGCCAGTCCACGGTCCGATAGCCTCCCACGGCCTCGACCGCCTCGCGCCGGAGGACGAGCGTCGGGTGCGCGATCGGGCACTCGACGAACAGATCACGCGTAATCTCGGCGGACTCGGTGAGTCCGTTCAGCCACCGCTCGTACCTGCGGTAGCCCGTCCCCAGCGCAGCGCGGGGGAAGAAACGGATTCGCGAGCCACAGCCGGCCAGATCGGGGCATCTCTGAAGGAGCTCTAGCTGTGTCGCCAGGCGTTCCGGGTGAGCGACATCGTCGGCGTCCATCCTGGCCAGAAAACGCCCACGAGCGCTTGCCATCGCGCGCCGCAGGGCGTCCACGATGCCGAGACCCGCGCCTTCGATGACGCGTACCCGTTGATCCCGCCGGGCCCAGACGCGCAGACGGTCCGGAGTTTCATCGCGCGAGCCGTCGTCCACGGCCAGCAACTCGAAGAGGGGCTCCGTCTGGCCTAGCAGGCTCTCGATGCACGGATCCAAGAACTCCGCCGCATCGCGACAGGGGAGGAGGACCGACAATCGTGGTGCGGTCGAGAGGCTCTCCACTCAACCGGATGCCGGTGAGCTCGAGCGCGCGCCGAGGTCCGCGCTCGAGGGGTGCCGTCTCAGATACGCTCCGGTTCGCGACTCGGACGCGTCGAGGATTCGAGAGGGGGGGCCGGCCGCCACCACGGAGCCACCCTCGTCAGCGGCACCCGGCCCCAAGTCCACGATCCAGTCGGCCTGTGCGATCACGTCGAGATTGTGCTCGATCACGATGACCGTGTGGCGCTCGGCGACGAGCTGCCTGAGCACCCTGCACAGCGTATCCACCTCGCCCACGCCAAGCCCGACCGTAGGCTCGTCCAGAATGTAGACCCGCCGGCCCGCCCGGCGCGGTCGTGCCAGCTCACGCGCGATCTTCAGTCGCTGAGCCTCGCCGCCGGACAGGGTCGTGGCGGGTTGGCCCAGACGTAGGTACCCGAGTCCGACCCGCTGGAGTTGCCACAGCGTCTCGCCCAGCCGGTCCTGGCGGATGAAGAAGCGGATCGCCTCGTCGACCGTTAGCTCCAGAACGTCCTTGACGCTGTGGCCACGGTACTGGATCTCCAACACGTCGGCGCGGAATCGCGCTCCACCGCACGCCTCGCACGGGACGGCCACATCGGCCAGAAACACCATCTCGACGATCTCCTCGCCGGCTCCCTTGCAGACCTCGCACCGCCCCCCCGGACGATTGAAGCTGAAATAGCCAGGGCCGTAGCCATGCTTTCGTGCCTCGGTCTGGGCGGCGAACAGCCGACGGATCTCGCCGAAAGCGCCGATGTAGGTCGCCGGGTTCGAGCGCGAAGTCCGCCCGATAGGCCGCTGGTCCACGAGCACCACGGCCTCGATGGCCGAGGTCCCATCGAGGCGCTCGAACGTGCCCTCCGCTTCGCCCAGGTGAGTCTTGGCGCTCGCCCGCCCACCCAGGGCGCGCTCCAGCCCGTGGTACAGAACGTGGCGAATCAGCGTCGATTTCCCCGACCCGGACACGCCCGACACGGCAATCAGTGCGCCGAGGGGTAGATCCACGTCGACCCCGCGAAGGTTGTGCAGGGACGCGCCACGCAGGTGGAGCCAGCCGCCCTCTCCCACCTCACGACGTGCACGGGACGGTGTGTCGAGCCGGCCAACGGCCCTCGCCGCCAGTGCGTTCCCGGTGCTCGTGTCGGCCTGCAACAGCTCCGGCCAACCGCCCTCGAACACCACCTCACCTCCCCGCTCTCCAGCTCCCGGCCCGAGCTCGACGATTCGATCGGCCCGCTCGAGGACGGCGGGCTCGTGCTCGACGACCAACACCGTGTTCCCACGGTCGCCGAGCCGCTCCAGCACGTTGACGAAGCGCTCGATATCGTATGCGTGGAGTCCGATGGTGGGCTCGTCCAGCACATACAGCGTGTCCACCAGCTGGCTGCCCAGGCAGCTCGCGAGCCGGATCCGCTGCATCTCGCCACCCGACAGCGTGCGCGCCTGGCGGTCGAGCGTCAGGTACCCGAGTCCGACGTCATCCAGAAATCGGAGCCGGTCGGCAATCTCGCGGTGGATGGTGTGCGCCACCTTGCGCTCGAACGGCGTCAGCTCGATCTGCTCCAGCCAGGCTCGGAGCGCGGAGATCCTGAGGCCCGCCGCCGCAGCGATCGTGAGATCTCCGACCCGGACGTTCAGCGCCTCGGGCTCGAGTCGGGTGCCGGAACACCGGGGACATGGCTGCGGGAGCTGATACTGCCGCAGGAACATGCGGATGTAGGGCTTATACCGCTTCCGCTCCTTAGAGCGGAGAAACGGGATCGCCCCCCGAAAACCATCACCACCGTCCAGGAGCTGCCGGCGCGCCCGCTCGGAGAGGTCGCGCCACGGAGTGTCCATGTCGATCCCGGCATCCTCGGCGAATCGCCGGAGCGTGGCCCGCTCGCGTCGGTAGCGGGGCTTTGCCCATGGATCGATCGCACCCTCGGTCAGAGAACGGCCGGTATCGGGTGCGATGAGCTCGGGTGCGTACTCGAGAGTCGCCCCGAAACCGGTGCATTCCGTGCAGGCGCCGGCCGGGCTGTTGAAGCTGAACAGGACCGGCCGAGGCTCGGGAAACTCGCGCCCGCACTCGACGCACCGAAATGCCTCGGTGAACGCGTGCCGCTCTGCGGTCCGCGGATCGGATACGCCCTCGGGCAAGCGCAACACGACGGCGTGGCCAGCCCCTTCGGCGAATGCAGCCGCCAGCGAGTCGGTCAGCCGCTCCCTCTCTTCCGGGTCGACGCGGGCCCGGTCCACCACGACGAGAAGATCTCCCGTCTTCGGCAGATCGATCGCGGGCTCGGCGTCGGACGCTCCCTTCGCCACGTCCTCCCCGGCTGCGCCCTCCTCCGCCAGGTCGGGCAGATACAGCTCGTCCCCATCGACCAGCACCCGCAAGTAGCCCTGCGCCTGTAGGTTCGACACGGCCAGCGCGTGGGTGATCTCGGCACTGAAGCGGAACGGGAACGCCACGTAGATGCGGGTTCCCTCACCCCAGGCCAGGATCCGATCTGCTGCGGTCTGAACGGTGTCGGGAACGACGAGTCGCTCGCACTCCGGGCACACCGTGCGGCCGACACGGGCCCACAGCAGCCGCAGATAGTCGTACACTTCGGTAACGGTACCCACCGTCGAGCGGCTCGACTGAACCGTATTCCGTTGATCGATCGAGACCGCCGGACTCACGCCCTCGATGCGGTCCACCGCCGGCTTCGGCATCCGCTCGAGGAACTGCTTCGCATACGTCGAGAGCGACTCCACATACCGCCTCTGTCCCTCGGCGTAGATCGTATCGAACGCGAGCGTGGATTTGCCGGACCCGGACGGCCCGGTCACGACGGTGAGCGCCCGGTGTGGCAGGTCCAGGTCGACGCCCTTGAGGTTGTGCTGTCGAGCGCCGCGTACACGGATGACGTTGACCATGCCGCATGATGGCCGAACCGGGAGGAAGGCGCCAACGTGTTCGGTCGGTGGAAGCTCGGGCGGGGCCCGGCTATCTTCCGCCGACTTCACGCGGAGGCGCTCGGTTTCCGGCATGGAACGCGGGGAACCCGGGAGGCGCGTCCAGCGCGCTCAGGACGGCCAGGCGGAATGCAGAGAACCCCGGAAGGACCGATTCGCGAAGAAGAGGCGCTCGGCAAGGCGTACGACGCACGATTGATGCGTCGTTTGCTCGCCTATCTGCGCCCCTATCGGACGCGGGTAGCGTTGGCCGTCGTGATGCTGGTCGCCGCCTCCGGGCTGGCGCTGGTGGGGCCATGGCTGACCAAAGAAGCGATCGATGCGGCGATCCCCGCGGGGGACCACCGCAGCCTGGCCCTGCTTGGCTCGCTCCTTATCCTATCGCTCGCCCTGGCCGGAGCGCTCGAGTACGGGCGTACGATCCTCACGGCCTGGATCGGTCAGAACGTCATGCTCGATCTCCGGGCCGAGATCTTCGCGAAGCTACAGCGTCTCAGTCTTTCCTACTTCGATCGGCACCCCGTGGGGCGGCTCATGACACGCCTTACGAGCGACGTCGAGGTGCTGAACGAGATGTTCACGTCGGGCGTCGTGACGATTTTCGGAGATGTGTTCACGGTCGCGTTCATCATGGCGGCGATGCTGGCCATGGACGTGCAGCTGGCGCTCGTCACCTTCGCCGTGTTGCCGCTGGTATTCGCGGCGGCATGGGTCTTCCGCCGAAAAGTGCGGGACGCCTATCGAGACATCCGCGTACGCCTGGCGCGGATCAACTCCTTTCTACAGGAGCGGATCAGCGGGGTAGGCGTCGTGCAACTCTTCGGTCAGGAGCGCCCGACCCGGGACCGCTTTCAGGAGATCAACGATGACCATCTCCATGCGCACCTGCGGTCGATCACCTATTACGCGCTCTTCTTCCCGGTGGTGGAGCTCCTGGCCGCCATCGCGCTGGCGCTGATCATCTGGTACGGAGGAGGCGAGGCGCTACGAGGCTCTCTCACGATCGGCGTGATCGCGGCCTTCCTCCAGTACGCCAGACGGTTCTTCCGACCGATACAGGATCTGTCCGAGAAGTACAACATCCTCCAGGGGGCGATGGCGAGCTCGGAACGGATCTTCCGCCTTCTGGACGAGACTTCCGAGATCGCCGATCCCACGCGCCCCGT
>JBDHHV010000100.1:0-12768 GCA_039589195.1 Gemmatimonadota bacterium
CGGGCACCGGGTCACCTACCTGACCGTCGCCGTGGTTGCGGTGGGCCGCCTCGGCGTTCCCGTCGATGTTGATTTCGTGGTACGTGCCCGCTTCCTCTGAGAAGTGGCAGATGCTCACCTGCGGGGCCTGGGCGAAGCTGAGTAGGCCGTCCTGTTGTCGTGGGGCGGTGGGCGTTTCGGCGCCGCACGCGTACAGGACGATTGCGCCAACGGCCAGTAGTTGGGTCTTGTGGGAAGACGGAACCGTGGCGCTCGACGTGGTGCGAACCACTCGTCGCCACCGGCTCTACACGATGGGCAGCCTGTTCGCTCGCGGTACGGAGTTCCGAAACGGCCTCATGAAGACGGTACTCGACCCGGAGTTCGCCGCGCCCTAGCGACCTCCGCGCGCGATGGTGCTAGCGAGCGTCACCCGAGGTCGATGGAAAGCTAGAGGAAGTTCAGGTCCTCTCCGATGATCGGGAACTCGCGCCCGGCCACCGCACGCGCCGTGAGGATTCCTGACTGGATCGTCGCCTCCATGAACGCGCAGTAGAGGTTGTTGTCGGTCCAGTCGCCGGTCACGTAGAGGTTGTCGTACCCCGTCTCGCCGGCCTTCATCCGGAGTCTGTTCGTCCCCGGCAGCGCGAGCGTGCACCGCTCCGACGGCCCGCAGTTGGAGCGCCAGTACTGGGAATCGAACCGTGCCTCTCCGCGCCGGTTCCTGGGATCGATGAGCAGGTTCCAATCGATCGACGGCGGGTCGAACGGGCTCACCGCGCGAGGCATGAGGTTCGTGATCCCTCCCATGCCGGCCTTGCCGACGGTGTCCGTCCCTCTTCCGAGGAGGAAGTCGATCGCCTCCTTCTTCGCGAGTGTGGTCATGCGCGTCTGGAACTCCGGATCCTCGGTCGGAAGTGGCGGGTGCTTCGGGCCCGGCTGGGCTCCCGTGAAGTAGCTCACGTCGCGCGGCTCGAGCCCCGGCGGCCAGTTTTCGAACGGGATGACCTGGCTCATGTCGGCCCACGTGTTGAGCGGCTCGACGAACAGGCTGAGCAAGGGCTCCGGATACGTCCAGCCGAGACTCTCGAGGTCCTTCTTCATCCAGGTCTGGAACGACACCGTCTGGACCGAGACGACGTTCTCGGCCATGTCGCGCCACGCCGGCGTACGGGGGTTCTCGATCAGGTCGCGGCACAGGAAGTTCACGGCGGCAACGGGGATCCCGAAGATGACTTCGTCGTAATGCTCGCCGGCACGGAGCTCCACCTGCTCGCCGATCCAGTCGTCGTAGTACGATTCGAGGTTGACCCGTTCGATCGCCCTCGGATCCTTCTCCCGCCGCTCGCGGTTCGGGTCCTCGATCTGCGGGTAGTCCGGCTTCGAGGGCCAGCACTCGACCCCCTTGATCGTCACGAGCGGGTAGTACTCGTCGACCCCGGCCTGAACGAGCGCCTGCCGGTTGACCGAGATGCGGTCGATTGACTCGCCGTCTTCGGAGACGTGGAGCGCTTCTACCTTGTGGAAGAACTCGAACTTCACGCCCCGCTTCCTTAGGATCTGGTACAGGGGTGTGAAGACGATGTCGCCCATGCCCGCGTGCATGCGGTAGTACCCGGCGCCCTTGTACGTCCAGGCCGCGCGCAGCAGGGCCCGGACGGCGGTGCCCGCGGCTATTCGCTGCTTCGCCGGGTCCCCGTCCTCGTACGAGAAGGCGGCGTCGTAGATTGTTCGGACGAGGTTCGTCGACAGGGTCTCCTTGTGGATCCCGTGCTTGCAGAGCCACTTGCGGTAGTCGAGCTCGTCGATTTTTTCGAAGCCACCCGGCAGCAGGACCTCGTCGACGATGATCCCGGTCAGTAACGCGACGCCGTTGTCGATGTCGAACCACAGCCTGTGCATACGAACGCTCTTGCTCGCCAGGCGCTTGGCGATCGGCCAGAAGATTCGGCGAAAAGTCTTGTAGAGCCACCCCGTCCACGGCGCGTACTTGCGGAGCCAGCGGGCCGTGTGAGTGGCGGCGAGCAGCAGCCGCTGGCTCATCCGGAACAGCCACTGCGCGGACTTCGAATCCTCGCCCCCGAGGGGCGGGTCCTCGGCGCTCTCCCAGGCCTCGCCCCGTGGATAGAGCTTTTGGGTGAGCCAGTAGGACAGCCTCCAGCCGATCGCCTGGCCGGCGAGGAACTGGACAGCCATCGCCAAGTACTGCCTGGGCGTGAGAAGCGCACCGCCCGAGCCCGGAACGCCACTGTTCCCGGGAAACGCGATGAGCCACGGGTGCCACTCGCCGAAGATGAACGACTCCTCGCAGGCGAAGTCGTGCGGGTGGAAAGCCTGGCGCCACGTCCGGAGCGGGTGTCCTTCCGGGCGGTCCAGATCCGCGAACGCCTGCCGCACCATGTAAAAGAAGTTCTCGTAGAACCCGAACAGCAGGTGCAGGCCGTGCTCCTCGATGCGGCCGTTCGCATCGCGCCCGCTTGCGCCTTTCCCGCCGAGCCGCCAGCCCATCTGGTAGACCGTGATGTCGTACCTGTCGCGGAGCTCTTCGTCGGACGTGAGCCAGTAGACCGCCGTGAGAGAGGCGGGGCCGCCGCCGAGCACTGCCAGCCGAGTCTTCCTGTCTTCCACGAGGCGCCTCGGGCGAGGAGTGAGGTCGCGGGAAGCCGCGGAACATGTTATGAAAGCACTCATCATGTAGACTACCCCCGCATCCGGCAAGGCGCGCTGCGGGGGGAAACGCCCGCACACCATGAGGAGAAGGGATTCCCATGCCCCCGGAGACGGCGGACAGCCCGAAGCGCAAGATCGCTATCCTCGGAGCCGGACCTGCCGGGCTCACCGCGGCAATCGCGCTCACGGATACGCCCGAGCTACGCGAGAAGCACGAGGTGACGATCTACCAGATGGGGTGGCGCGCGGGTGGTAAGTTCGGAACCGGGCGCGTCCCGCCCCACAATTGGGTGAATCTGAACGGCACCCACTACCTGTTCGGTGGCTACGCGAACGGGCTCGCGACTGTCCGCCACGTGTTCGAGGAGCTGAATCGACTGGGGGACATGTCCTACGGCACATTCGAGGACAACCTCATCCCGATCAACTTCCTCGTCTTTAAGCACGAGTGGAAAGGGCGCATCGTCGACTGGCGGATCTTGATGCCCTCGAATCGCGTCGCGCCCGGCTCACCCGGCGTGTGGCTGCCGATCATCGACTACCTGCAGATGGCGGTGAAGGGCGTCTTCTCGGAGATCTTCGGCTGGCGCGCGTTGAACGCGATCCAGTGGCCCGGCGCGTCTCCCCCAAAAGGGAAACGCGGTCCGATCGGTCGGCTGCTCGGTCGCCTCCGGACCTGGCTCCAGCCGGTCGTGCAGTTCATCGGGACCGCGATCCTCTGGGGGCTGGTCGCGCTGGGCGACGCGCTTTTCGGCCGCCGTGGAGCGCTACGTTCCACGGCGTGGTGGATGAAGTTCTGGCGCGGCGTCTGGCGGGGCGTCCTCACGCCATTCAAGGGCTGGCTCCTCGGCGCGTACCGGCTCTGGATCATGGTCGACAATGTGACCACGACGATCATCGGACTGGTTGTGGACGAGGTGGACGTCTACGGCCTCGAGTCCATCGATCGATGGGACTACCGCGAGTGGCTCTGTCGGCACGGCGGGTCCGAAGAGCTCGTGAATTGCGCCTTGGTGTTGAGCTGGTATAGCGCGGTCGCGTCTTACGACCGCGGCGACCGGTCGAAGCCGCTGCTTGCGGCCGGGGTGAGCGTCCGGGCTCTCACGCGGGCGAACCTAGCCTACAAAGGCGCGTTCGCGTACTCCCCGCACGAGGAAGTGGGGGAGAGCGTCGTCGGCCCGATGTACCGGCTGCTTCGACATCGCGGCGTGCAGTTCAAGTTCTTTCACCGGATCTGGAACCTCGAGCCGTCCGCGGACGGAACGACGATCGCGAGGGTCGAAGTGGAGCGCCAGGTCGAGCTGGTCGGCGGCGATCCTGCCGGGTACGAGCCCCTGATCCCACTCGAGCGGGAAGGCAAGCCCCCACTGATGGCCTGGCCGGACTCGCCCAAATGGGAACTGATCGCGACGCAGGAGGCGAGGGGACACGATCTCGACTCCTTCTACTCCGACTGGAAGGGAGGTAAGCGGTTCTTCCTCGAGCACGGGACCGATTACGATGATCTCGTGTTCGCCATGCCGGTCGGCGTGGTGCCGTTCCATTGCCGTGACCTGCTCGACGCGCACCCGAGCTGGCGCGCTCTCACCGAGCACGTTCGCGGGACCGAAACTCAGAGTCTGCGTCTGTGGCTGACCCCGGATCTGGCGGGTCTCGGATTTCCCTATCCGCTTCCCATCGTCTCGCTGCAGACGTGGCCGCTCACCACGTGGGAGGACAACAGCAACCTGCTGCCGAACGAGCGCTGGCCGGCCGAGAAACAGCCGCATTCGATTGCGTCGATCTATGGTCCGCTCCTCTGCCCGCAGTTCCCGCCCGGCCCGGACGACGCCGAGTATCCGAAAAGACAAAATGAGGTCGCCGCCGAGCACGCGAAGCGCTTCCTCGAGACGGACATCGCGAACCTGTGGCCCAAGGCGACCTCGCCGACGAATCCCAACGGGATCGACGAGGTGCTGGTGGTCGACCGCATGTGGCGCTCGAACGCCGGTCCGATCGAGCGGTATACGCTTGCCCTGCCCGGCGCCACACGCCACCGATTCGCGGCCGACGAATCCTCCTACTCGAACCTCATCGTCGCAGGGGATTGGACGCGAAACGGTTCCTATATCGGGACAGCGGACGGGGCGGTGATGTCGGGGCTGATGGCATCTCGCCGATTGTGCGGCCACCCGCGAGCGCTGATTGGGGAAAAGGGCTACTGAAATACTCGAAACGGAGGGTACTCCGGTGCGTGCGAAGCCAGGTGCATTCGCTTTCGTGTTGATAGCGCTCGTGTCGATGGCGGTGCCCGTCCAGGCGCAGGACGGAGTCCTGGCGGGCATGGTCACCGACAGCTTGACGGGGGATCCCATCGCAGGGGTCGAGATCGAGATCGTGCGTGGGTTCGGGTCGACCGTCGGGTCGGCGGTGTCGGGGGCCGACGGAAGCTACCGCCTCAGGGTGCCCGCGGGCCGTTACTCGGTCGTCGTGTCGTCGTTCGGGTACGTCACGCGGCGCTTCGACGAGATCGAGATCGCGGCGGAGACCACCTCGCCACTGGCGGTCGTGCTCCAGCCGCAGGCGCTCGCGCTCAACCCGCTCGTGATCTCCGCTTCCAGGTCCCTCGAGAAAACGCTCGACGCGCCCGCCGTGGTGTACCTCGTGCAAGAGGAGGAGATCGGCGAGCGCGTCGCTCCGACTCCGTTCGATCATGTCCGGAACCTGCCGGGGGTGGACGCCAGCCAGGCCTCGCTCCAACAGTCCTACGTCGTCACCCGAGGGTTCAACAACGTGTTCACGGGCTCGCTGCTCGTCCTCACGGATGGGCGGTACGCGCAGCTCCCGTCCGCGCGACTCAACGCGAACTACATGATCCCGGCGAACGACCTCGACGTAGAGCGGATCGAGATGACGCTCGGTCCCGGGTCCGCGCTATACGGACCGAACGCGACCGACGGCGTCATGCACATCGTGACGAAGCCTCCCATCGACTATCCCGGCACGTCGGTCAGCGTCGCGGGCGGCGAGCGATCGCTGTTCCATGGGATGTTTCGGAGCGCGGTGGCCGGCGAGAAGGTCGGTTTCAAGGTTTCGGGCGAGTACTTCCGGGGGAACGATTGGGAGAGCCTCGATTCCGTCGAGGAAGCCGCCCGCGAAGCGGATCCGGACAATCCACTGATCGGAGCGCGCGACTTCACGGCGGCGCGGTGGAGCGCGGAGGCTCGATTCGACGCACGCCCGGACGAGCGGACGGAGGTCGTCGTGACGGCCGGGCACAACATGACCGATCGCCAGCTCGAGCTGACGGGCGTCGGCCGCGGGCAGCAGATCGACTACCGGTTCTCGTTCGTGCAGGGACGCTTCCAGCGAGACCGCTTCTCCGTCGATCTGTTCGGCAATTTCACCCATTCCGGCGATTCACGTCTGCTGCGGACCGGCGAGGTCGCCCTCGACATGTCGCGGCTCTTCGCGGGCCGTCTGCAGCACGGGATCGTTCTCGGCAGTCGCCTGTCTCTGCTGTACGGGCTCGATGTCCAGCGCACCGAAGCGCGCACGAATGGAACGATCAACGGCCGCTTCGAAGACGATGATACGGTGGACGAGCTCGGTCTCTACGTCCATTCCGAGACCGAGCTGACCGATCAGCTGGAGCTGGTCGCGGCGGCGCGGGTCGATTTCCACAACCGGCTCTCGGATCCAGTGTTCTCGCCGCGCGTCGCGCTCTCCTTCACGCCGGGCGAAGGACACCGGCTCAGGGCGTCGTTCAACCGCGCGTTCATCACACCGACCGGGATCAATCTCTTTCTCGATCTGCGCGCGGCGCTGATCCCGATCATCCCGGGATTCATCACCTACGACGTCCGGGCGGTCGGCGTCCCGGAGTCGGGCTACACGTTCGGCGAGTGCGCCGGCGGATTCAACAACCTCTGTATGCGTTCCCCGATCGTTCCGGGAGTGAGCCCGGCGGACGCGACCCTCGCCTGGGATGCCCTCGTGGGAGCGATCGCCCCGGATCTCGCGACGCTTCTCCCGAACCCGGGCAACCTGGTGGGGACGGTGCTGCGGCGGCTCGACCTGGGGGCGGAGCCCGGAGAGAGCCCCTTCCCCCTCGACCCCGAGGGCCCGACGGACATCACCGGCCTGGTTCCCACGATCTCGAACACGTTCGAGATCGGGTATAAGGGTCTCCTCGGCGGGCGGCTCTTCGTCACGCCGAGCGTCTACTTCACGCATCTCGAGGACTTCGTCAGGCAGCTCGCCCCCGAGACACCGCAAGTCTTCTATGATCCGGCGACGACCGCCGCGTACGTCAACCAGCGGCTCGGCCCTCTCGTGGAGGCGGGAATCATCGGCCAGGGCGACATCGATGCCCTCGTGGCCGGCCTGGCCGCGATTCCCGTGGGAACCGTGAGCCCGGAGGAGTGGGACTCACCCGCCGTGCTCCTGACCGCACGCAACTACGGGACGTTCAACCTGTGGGGCTGGGACATCTCCGCCGAGCTGCTTGCCACTAGCCAGCTTTCCCTGACGGGCACGATGTCCTACGCCAGCGAGGAGTGCCTCGACTTCGATGAGGACGGAAGCTGCTTCAGCACGACCGACGTCGCGTTGAACGCGCCCCAATTCAAGGGCGGGCTGTCCGCGCGGTACGAGTGGCCGACAGCCGGCGTGTTCGCGGAGGCGCGAGCGAGATTTGTCGGTAGCTTTCCGATGAACTCCGGCGTGTACGTCGGAACCGTCGACGCGTACACGGTATTCGACATCGCGGCCGGGGCGCCGCTGCCCTGGTTCCCGGGGGCGAGCGTTCAGATCTCGGCCTCCAACGTATTCGACAACCGCCATCGAGAGTTCGTCGGAGCGCCGGAGCTGGGTCGGTTCATCCTGGCGAGGCTGCGATATGACTTCTGACGGCGACCCTCCGGGAGGAAGGTGATGGCCCCGGAGCTCCGAGAGCTGCTCGCACCCTACGTCTCGGGACTGCAGCTCCGGCGGCTGGCGGAGCGCGGCGCGGGCGCGGAAGCGCCGACCGAGGAGGCGCTGTCCGGAGCGCTCCTCTTCCTCGACGTCGTGGGGTTCACCTCGCTCACCGAGCGACTGGGAGGCGTCGGGCCCGAGGGCGCGGAGCAGCTCGGGCAGATCCTCGAAGCCTACTTCGGTACCGTCGTGGACGTGCTCACGGACCGGGGCGGCGACGTCCTCTTCTTTGCCGGAGATGCGATCCTGACCCTCTGGCCGGCCGCGAACCGCGGTGAGGAGGGGCTCGAAGACGCGTGTCTGGGAGCGGCCAATGCGGCACTGACGATCCAGCGGCAGGTTCGCGCGCTCGAACCTCCCCTCGGGATCTCTCTCGAGTTTCGCGCCTCGCTCGCCGCCGGCGCGCTCACCATTCGCGATCTCGGGGGGGCGGACGGACGCTGGCTCCAGTTGGTGTCCGGTCTACCGCTGGCGGATGTGCGCGAGGTGGATGCGCACTCCTCTCCGGGCGCAGTCTTCTGCGCGTCGAGCTTCATCGACCGCCTCGAAGGCTCGTCGCCCGAGGCGGAGATCGTTGCACCGGGGTATGCGCGCCTCCGCGGGCTCGCCGCGAGTCCGGACGAATCGGCGACGGCCGCTGACACCGGCCTGTCTTCCGGTGAGGGCTGGACTGGGAGGTCCGAACCGCCTCGTGGGGTGGGGTCCGCGGGTGTGCTCTGGCGGCTCCCTGGAGCGGGGGACGCGGGCGTGCTCTCCCGACTCGTTGGAGCCGTGCCCAAAGTCGTCCACGAGCGTCTCACGGCCGGGCATGGCGAGTTCCTCGCGGAGTTCCGGCGGATCACGATGCTGTTCATCCGATTGAGCGGTGAAGACCGCACCCCCCCGGGTCTCGAGAGCCTGCACGAGGTGGTGCGAGCGATCCAGAAGACGGTCTCGCGGTTCGACGGGACCGTCTACCAGCTGCTGGAGGATGACAAGGGGATCGCGGCCCTGGCGGCCTTCGGCCTGCCGGGCGTGTCCCACGCCGACGACGCGGCGCGGGCGGTGAGGGCCGCGCAAATCGTTGTCGCGGAGCTGATGGGGCTCGGGCTTCGACCGTCACTCGGCGTGGCCACCGGTCGCCTCTTTTGCGGCGTGCTCGGGAGCCGGAGTCGGAAGAACTACTCGCTGCTGGGCTCGACGATGAACCTCGGTTCCCGTCTCATGCAGGCTGCGGGGGATGGAGAAGTGCTGTGTGACGAGCCCACGACGCAGGCGGCCGGTCGGCAGCTCGGGTTCGCCCGGCGCGACGATGTCTCGCTCAAGGGCTTCGCCGATCCGCAGCCGACCTATGCTCCGCACGCCGGGCCGGACATCGGAGCTCCCGAACGCCCTCCCGGCAGGGTCGGCGGCGATCGCGGCGGCCTGGTCGGAAGACAGCCGGAGCTCGAGCTGCTCGACTCGAGACTAAAGGCCCTGCGTGCCGGGGAGGCCCCCGGCGTTGTCGTGATCGAGGCCGAAGCGGGCGTCGGGAAGTCCACCCTGGTCGACGCGTTCATCGCGAGAGCCCGCGGACGGGGTGTGCGCTGTTCGCGAGGCGAGGCGGACGCGCTCGACACGGGGACCCCGTACTACGTCTTCCGTCAGGTCGCGCGCGACTGGTTCGGGATCCCTCCCGGGGCCACGACCGAGGATGCCGCCGAGGCGTTGCGGAGGTCGCTGGCGGCGATTTCGGAGTTCGTGCCCCTGGCCCCGCTGCTGAACGGGATCCTCGAGCTGGATCTTCCGGAGACGGCGCTCACGGCACAGATGCGTGGTGCCATCCGGGCCGAGAACCTGAGAAACATCGTGGTCCACTTTGCGCAGGCGCACTCGGATGCGGCTCCGGGCGCGATCTGTCTCGAGGACGGCCACTGGATGGACTCGGCCTCCTGGGGGCTCCTCGAGGACATTCGGCTGGCGATCCCCGGTATGTGCCTCGTCCTCACAACGCGCCCCCTGGACGAGGGGCCTGAGGAGCTCGAGGCGATCCGGACCGATGAGACGACCACCCACATCCGCCTCAAGCCGCTGTCGGGTCAGGAGGCCGCGGAGCTGGTCCGCTACGAATTCGACTGCGAGGACGTGAGCCCCGAAGTCGTGGAATCCATCGAGAGCCGGGCCGAAGGGAACCCTCTGTTCATCGAGGAGCTCGTGCGATCGCTGCGGGACTCCGGACACCTCTCGGTTCGGGACGGGTGCTGCGTGTGGAGCCGGTCGATCGATGAGGAGGCCGGGGAGTTCCCCAGCACGCTGGAGGGCGTGTTCACGGCTCGCGTCGACCGTCTCGGACCCGACGCGCAGCTGACCCTGAAGATCGCATCCGTCATAGGCCGCAGTTTCGATACGGGCCTGCTCGAACGCGTGCATCCGCTTCAGCGGGACGGAGGTTTCGGGATACATCTGGTCGATCTGTGCGATGCGCGCCTAATCGAGTCCGACGCGGGGGAGGCGCCCGGCGGCTACCGGTTTCGTCACGCGCTGGGCCGCGATGCGGTCTACGGCCTGCTCCCGTTCGCGCGACGCACGGAGCTGCATCGACTCGTGGCCGAGGGCCTCGAAGACATCCACGCGGAGAACATCGGGCCCGTGCAGGCGCGCCTCGCCCACCACTATCGGCTGGGCCGGCTCCCCGACCGGGCGATTCCGCACCTGGCGGGGGCGGGCGATCAGGCGCTCGACAACCACGCGAACCGGGAGGCGATCCGCTTCTTCTCGCAGGCTCTCGAGGTAGACGAGGAAGTGCGAGGGGACCTCGATCGCGACGTCCTGCGGGCCCGCTGGCACCGGAAGACGGGCGATGCGTGGTACTCGCTGAACGACCACGCGCGGGCGCGGGGTGCATACCTGCGCGCGCTGTCGTACGTGTCGCGGATCGATCCGTGGCGGTTGGGAACGCAGCTCTCCGTCCTTCCGCGCCTCTGGTTCGAGCCGTGGAGGGCGGCCTTACGCGGCAAGGAGCAGACGGGCGCTCGGCGCGAAGAGAGCCTCGAGACGATCCGGGCGCTGCGCGAGCTGTGCGTCGTGCTTCTCTGGCAGGGCGAGCACGGGAAATGGGCCGTCACCGCGGCGACCGCCGCCGGGCTGGCGCCGCGCGTCGGCACCTGCGGCGAGGCCGCGGAGGCGATCGCCCAGATCGGAGCGCTCTACACCCCGACCGGACTCCGCCGGGCGGCGGATCGCCGCACGCTCCAGGCGGCGACGATGGCCGCGGAAGTCGGCGATCTTGAGATGATCGTTTCCACCCACGTGATTCGCGCGATGGTCCTCACGAGCCTGGGGCGGCATCAGGAAGCGCTCGAGCCGGCGAGTCGCGCGCAGACGGCCGCGGACAAGCTCCGCGGCGGGTTGTTCCAGCACCGGAGCCGATTCGCGTCGGCCGAGCCGCTCTTCTGGCTTGCGCGGTACAGGGAGTCCGAGGAGCAATTCCTTCTGTGCGCCGAGAGCGCGCGCGAGGCCGAGCCCCACGTCGCCGGGCTGACGAACTGTCTGGCGGCGCTCGCCCGACTTCGGCGAGGAGAAATCGATGCCGTAGTCGAGCTCATGGAGGGTCCAGATGGGCTTGCGCTGATCCGCGAGACGCCGGTCGTGCATTCGATGATCTGTGCGCTCGGAGCTCTGGCCGAGGCTCGGCTCGCGGCCGGGGACTGGGAGGGGATATGGTCCGCGGCGCTTGAGGCGGAGCGGGTGATCACTCCTCAGGATGACGCCACGGTCAGTTTCTCTTCCGCGATGATCGGCCACGGGGGGATCGCGGAAGCCTTGCTTTCGGCGGTGCAACGGCCGTACGAACAAGGGCCGCATGACGGCTCCTTACCGGGCTCAGCTTCGACCGGAGGCGATGTCGATCGTGAGGCGCTTCTCCGCCGTTTCCTTGGGCGGACACGAGCCGTCGCGCGACACCACCGTGGCTGCAGCGCACGCTGGCATCTGGTCGCGGGTCTCGATGCCATGCGTCGAGGACGCAAGCGGGCCGCGCGCTCCCGTTTGCAAAGGGCGGTCAGGGTCGGGACGCGGTACGGTACGCCATACGAGGTCGCGAGGAGTCACCCCGCGCTAGCGGAACTGGACGTCGAATGAACACTAATAGAGCTGACATCTGGCTGTTGATCGTGGCCGTCGTGCTGTTCCTGTTCTACCTGGCGATCAACGCCCACACGCACATCACGAACTTCGAGCGGGTTCCATTCATCATCGTGGTGCCGGCGGCCGCGGCTCTCGCGTTTGCGCACGCCGGGTACATGCTCGGCTGGAAGCGTGCCAGTCTCCTCCTTGGAATCACGCTGGTGATCTCGTTCAGCTTCGAGTACTTCGGCCAGCGGACCGGGTTTCTCTTCGGCCCCTACTGCTATACGGACCTGCTGGGGTATCGGGCCTTCGGCAGGATTCCGCTACTCATCCCGATCGCCTGGTTCTCGATGGTCTACCCGAGCTACGTGATCGCGAACATGCTCGGAGAGGGGCAACCCATCAGCGCACCACGGCGCACCGTGTGGTGGATCTGCGGGATGGCCATCCTGAGCGCGATGACGATGACCGCCTGGGACCTGGTGATGGATCCCGTGATGAGCTACACGGCCGTTTCGAGCGGCTCGCTGGTGAACGATCCCGCCATCTGGGATCACGGTGAGGTCGGTGTGCCTGCCTGGCGCTGGCTCAGCGAGCACGTCCCTCACCCGGGCGCGTGCATGGATGTCGACCCTCTGCCTCACGGGCCGCGGACGCACTTCGGCGTCCCGTTTCAGAACTACCTGGGCTGGCTCATCACCGCGACCACGGTATTCCTGATCTTCCGGCTCCTCGAGCACCGGTTTCCGGTTCCGAAGGGGCGCGGGAGGCTCACACGCGTTGTCGTCCTCATGCCGATCTTCTCGTACGGAACGGTCGCGCTCGGCGACGTCTGGCTCGGCTATCCCGAGATCGCGGACGTGCGCCTGATCTCGCCGTTCGTCATGGGAGTGCTCTTCATCGCGTCGAGCATGCTCGTGTTCCGCCCCAAGCCGGACCTGGACCCACGGACGCGGCCGACGCCGGTCTTCGCGGAGCCCTCCTCTGACGACTCTACGGATGACGACGAAGGGTTGACCGGCACGCTGGACAAGCGAGTCGACTGAGCTGCCAGGATCCCGAGCCGAAACCCGCGAA
>JBDHHV010000101.1:0-12631 GCA_039589195.1 Gemmatimonadota bacterium
GATCGTCTCGGAGGCCTTCGGTGGAGCCGTGGACGCGAGCACGGTCTCGTCCTACCGGGTCCTTCCCGATGGGAGCGTCCTGACGATCGACGGGGCCGTGCCGACGACGGAGACGGCCGCGTGCTGGATCGCCATCTCGGCGAACGGCCTCTACGCCTACTCCACGAACACCGGCAGCGGTAGCGTGTCCGGCTTCCGGATTGGGCACGACGGTGCGCTGGACCTGCTCGATCCGGACGGTCGGACCGGCGTCACGGGTCCGGGGAGCGTCCCGCTCGACGCGGCCTTCAGCACTGGAGGGCGGTATCTCTACGTCCTCTCCTTCGGCATTCCGGAGGTCAGCGCCTTCTCCATCGGCCCGGATGGGAGCCTCACCGCCATTCCGGGGATATCGCTACCCTCCACCGCGAATGGCATAGCCGTTCACTGAATCCGCTCGCCGTCCGGGCACCGGGAGGTGTCCGGACGGCAGTTCTAGGCATCCTGACGCATGACAACGCGGGCCCTGAGAAGCAGTGTCAAGGCGTCCGATGAGACACGACACGCCCTCATCGGGCTGTTTCACGAGTGGTTCGAAGACGCAGGCGAGACCGCGGAGGAGGACCGATGCGAGTGACCCGATGCCCCCGGCGGGTCTGGAGTGCGAGCACCGCCATCGTCTGGTCGCTGGCGCTCGTTCCCGGGAACTCGGCCCAAGAACCGCCGAGGCAGGAACTGGTCCGTGAGTGCGCAGTCGACGCCTCACCCTCCACCGGCCTGCACGCCCGGTTCGACCGGCTGCTCGCGGCCTTCGTGTCCGAGGGTCGCGTCGACTACGCGTGCTTTCAGGCGCACGAGACCGACCTGGATCGCTACCTGCTCGCGCTCGCGCGCACGGACCCGTCGGCACTCTCTGAGAGCGGCCAGGTCGCCCTCTGGATCAACGCGTACAACGCCTACACGATCAAGCTCGTTCTCTCCCGGTACCCGGACCTTGAGAGCATTCGCGACATTCCGCGGCGCTGGAAGCTCCGGCGCTGGACCATCGGGGGAGAGCGCTATTCGCTCGACGATATCGAGCACGAGATCTTGCGCGAGCAGTTCGACGAGCCCCGCATTCACTTCGCGATCGTCTGCGCGTCTCTCTCCTGCCCTGATCTGGCTCCGGCGGCGTACACGGCGAATCGACTCGACGAGCAGCTCGACCTCGCGGCTCGCAGGTTCCTCGCGAGTCCGGACAAGGGCTTCCGGCTCGAATCCGTTCCCGGTGAGGGTGCGCGGCGGGCCGAAGTCCGACTGTCCTCGATCTTCAAGTGGTTCCACGAGGACTTCGAGCGACAGGGCTCGCTGATCGAGTACGTGCTGCCCTTGCTCCCGGCCCTGGAAAGACGGTCCTTGGAGCCACATCTGGAGGACGTCCGGGTCCGCTTCCTCGAGTACGACTGGAGCCTCAACGATTCATGACTCGATCCCATGTAGCTGCACTGGCCCTCGCCGGCGGACTCGTCTGGGCGTCCGCTTCGACCCCCGGCTACGCGCAGGTTGCACCCGCGCGCGTGCTGGCCGAGGACTTCTCCAACGGCCTCGACGCGTGGGACGAGCAGCGGCTCGACCGTCGTTCGACAGAGTATCGGATCGTCGAGGTGGATGGGGACGCGGTCCTCAAGTCAGCGAGCAACGACGCGGCTGCGGCGCTCATCCTTCCACTTCGATCGGGCCCGGTTGCTCCGGGTCGGCTCCGGTGGCGCTGGCGGGTGTTGACCAGCCTGACCGAGAACAGCCGAGAAACGGAACAGCAGGGGGATGACTACGCGGCTCGGGTGTTCGTGCTGTTTGGCAACGCGGAGCTCGCGGAGGGTACCCGGGCGATCGCATACGCCTGGGCGGGTCGGCAGCCGGTCGGGAGCACCTATCCGAACCCGTACCTGTCCGACGTGGCAACCGTGGTGCTGCAGAGCGGGAACGCCCGCGCACGGGAGTGGGTGATGGAGGATCGCGATCTGGCGACCGACTACGAGCACGCGTTTGGTGAGCCGGCGCCCGACGTGGCTGCCGTCGCGATCCTCGTCGACACCGACGACACGGGGGGCGCAGCCATGGCCTGGTTCGACGACCTCGAGCTTTGGGTCCCGCCGACCGATGGGCCGTCATGAGGCGGAGGCTGATCCCGTTCGTCGAGAACGTCGGAGAGGCCACCGCGGCTTGCCTCGTGGCGATGGTCCAGGGCAACCTGTTCGCGGTCTCGCTCATCCACTGGGCCATCGCGGTCCGAACCGGGCTCTTCGCGGGCACGGCGGCGGCGGCCACGATTCTCCTGCTGAGAACCACCGTGCGATGGCGGATCGCCATCGTCCTTGCCCTGGTCACGGGGATCGTGGATTACCTCGTACACCCCGGACAGCTCGGCCCGGGTGTGACCGAGGCGGCCGTGACTGGTTTGGGGGCGGGCGCTCTTTCGCTCGTCGTGGGCGCACTTGTCCGACGCCATCGTCGCGCGAGCACTCCGCGAGCATAACGTCGACGCGCTCATCGCCGACGCCAGACCACCGAGCTTCCAGACCTTGTACTGGTCTGTAGAGGGAGTCGGGAACGAATCGGTCGAGCGCCTGGTTGCCGATGTGAATGGGGGGCAAAGGCATCGCTGCTTACGCCGGACCCACAACTCGAGGAGGTGACATGATGAAGCCCAAACCGCTGACCCTGGCCTTTGCGGTCGCAGCTGGCGCGCTCGTCGCGCAGCCGGCGCAGGCGCAGGACATGCCGGAGCCGCAGACCATCACCGCCCAGGTCGTCGACATGGCCTGCTACCTGAACGCAGGTTTGAAGGGCACGGATCACAAGATGTGCGCCGAGGTGTGTGCAAAGGCCGGAGTGCCGCTCGTGTTCCTCGGTGAAGACGGCAACATCTATCTGCCGACCGGTAAGGGGATGCCGTCCGCAGGTCAGACCGAGACGCTGATGGCGCACGCCGAGCAGCAGGTCACTGTGACTGGAGTAGTGATGGAGCGCAGCGGCGCTCGTTCGATCATCATCGACAAGATCGAGGCGGCGGGTCCCTAAGCGGCCGCAAGCATCCGTCGCGAGGGTGGGACCCTCGGCGGACGTCGGGGGAGAGAGCAGTCCCTTTCTTCTCTGTCGTACCTTGGTGAAGGCGGTGCGGATTCCCTCTCCGTAGATCCGCCGGTCGGCTGACGGCGTTGGGGACGGAAGGACATCTCGTTTCCGAGAGGAACATACGCTTCAAGATGGGCAGCGGATCAGGGAATGAGCAAAGTCGTTAGCGAGCGGACGGTCGAGCTGGCGAGGCTGGACGCCCGGAAGTTCCAGGACCTCGACCTGACCGCCGACGGTCAGCGGAGGGCGTTCGTCAGGCTTGCCGGGCTCCAGACGCTGTGGTTCAACACCGGCACGCTCTGCAACATCGAGTGCCGGCACTGCTACCTCGAATCGAGCCCTCGGAATGATCGCCTCGCCTACCTCACGCTGAATGAGGTGCGAGGGTTCTTGGATGAGATCGCCGCCTTGGGCCTACCGACCGAGGAGATCGGCTTCACGGGGGGCGAGCCGTTCGTGAACCCCGACCTGGTCAGGATGCTTCGGGAGGCATTAGAGCGCGGTTTTCGCGTCCTCGTACTGACGAATGCCTTGCAACCGATGCAGCGCCCACGCATCCAGACGGCCCTCCTCGAGCTTGGGGAGGAGCTCAGAGAGAAGCTGGGAGAAAAGGACGATGGGAGGCTGACCTTCCGAGTGAGCCTCGATCACTACACGCCTGAGCTTCACGACCTGGAACGAGGCCCGGGATCCTGGGAGGTCGCCCTGTACGGGCTCAATTGGCTGTCGGATCACGGATTCCGGGTCCACGTGGCCGGCCGTACGCGTTGGGGTGAGGACGAGGGCGAGGCGCGCCAGGGCTACGAT
This sequence comes from Gemmatimonadota bacterium, assembly GCA_039589195.1. Classification (GTDB taxonomy): domain Bacteria; phylum Gemmatimonadota; class Gemmatimonadetes; order Palauibacterales; family Palauibacteraceae; genus JBDHAC01. The sequence goes on from JBDHHV010000101.1 coordinate 3,901, forward strand.
CGACTGTTCGCAGCCGAAGGGATTCCCGTGGACGCCGACGAACCGTCTGAGCTCGTTCTTTTTCCCGAGATGGACGAAACCCTCGATGTGCCGGAGATCACCGTGGACTGCTGGGAGATCCTCGGCGAGCATCCCGACGACGTCATGTGCGCGTGGAGCCGGATGGTCGTCAAACGCAAGGGCGCAGCCCGCCCCGTAGTACTTGCCTGCACGTTGCTGCCCTATGATTCCCAGTTCGAGCTCGGGGCGAGCCTCGTGGATGCGGTGAAGGTGGTGAAGCTGAACCATCCGCACTGCGCGAGGTTCTGCGTCCTGGGTGGAGGCGCGTGCACCGCCCCTGCAAACGAGTAAGCCGCTGATCGTCGTACATGCCTGGCTACAAACCTGCTGATCCTGTCCGCCCTATTCGGTTACGCCGGGTGCGAGCCTGCGGCCGTACCGAACCTGCTGCTGCGCAGGCGCTACATGATGGGATTTCTCCCCGCTTGACAAGCTCGAGCAGGCCTGGCGTGCGGACTCGCACGAGATGACCGTCGATCCGCAGCCGGGTGTGTACGGACGCTCGAAGGTGGCCTGGCCCGACGCGAGGAGATTCGTAGTGGGTTGTGCGTAGGGCGGTACGTGCGACCGCCGGCAGATTCTTGGGTTGTTCTTGGGCTGAACTCAACGCACTACATGGAAGATGTGGAACAAGGGAGGGACAATCAGGCCCGGAATCGTACAGGTTTTCTACGTGGTCCTCTGTAGTCAGGGGTTGTCTCAGACCTTTTAATCCGTAGGTCGTGGGTTCGATCCCCACCCCGGTCATTCTTCCTTTTGTTCAAGGCCACGTGTGGCGAGCCTCGACGCCCTCGAACCGATCGACTAGCTTTCGAAAATCAGCTCCAAAATTCCTCTGTTCGCGTGAGCTGACGCCCCTCGCTCGAGGTGGTACCGACCGACTCGCCCGCCCGCGCCGGGGCCGAGGTCGCTGTATCTGTGGGAGGTACCCATGAGTATCCGTCGCGTCGTCACTCGGACCCTTCCCGTCACCCTGCTGACCCTCCCACTCGTCTACTGCTCGGACGCGCAGTCGGACTCTCCCGTCCTCACCGCCGAGATGCCCCTCCACCTCGAGGAGCATTTCGACGCCGCGATGGTCGAAGCAGCGGAGCCTTCGGCGGCTACACTTGAAGCCGTTGAGTGGACGTTCGACGCGCCGGAATCGGAATGGCAGGTGATTCCGACGCCCTCGGCGACCTTGAGCGCGCCTCCAGGTGCCGACTACATGCAACTCGAGCTGAGCCCGGTGCAACCAGGGGCGGGTCTCTACTTGGCGGGGATGTACGTGGACCTACCCGACTGGGACTATCGGGATTGGGGACACATCGTTGTCCGGGCGCGAGCTCACGGCCAGGTGCAGGCACTGAAGCTGTTCTTCAACACACGCCCGGGTCCCGATGGCGGCGTCCTGCCAGCTCTGCCGGGCAAGGATGTGTATTTGATCCGCGATGGCTCGGCGCACAGCTATCAGCTCCCGGCGGACCAGTTTGACGGCCCACAGCTGACGGGTCCGTGGCGACAACTCGTAGTCGCTGCCTGGGGTCTCGAGCCGGCAAGCATCGACATCCTCTCCGTACGTGTGGTCCCGAAGGCGGCCCTCTACGCCGACGGTCCTGCTGGGGTTCGAACGGAGATACGAGGAGAGGCCATCCGACGAACATTGTTTCTGCACGTGCCCGGCCGACTTGAGTACAGGGTCCGGGTGCCCGATGGGGGCCGTCTAGACCTTGGTCTTGGGGTGCTGAAGCCCGATGAGCCCATCGCGTTCCGCGTGTCGGTGCGGTCGGATGCCGACGAGCCAGAGGTGCTCCTGGATGAGGGCTTCAGCGACGCGAGTGCCTGGGGGCAGCGGTCGCTGGATCTGTCTCACTTCGCCGGAAAGGAAGTCAGCCTGGCCGTGGAAGCATCGGCGGAAGAGTCGAGCACCATCGCCCTGTGGGCTGCGCCGACATTGAGCGGCGAGCGGGCCGATGATCGGCCCAACGTCATCTTCTACATCATTGATGGCGCGGCGGCATCATACATGAGCGTCTATGGTTACAGTCGCCGGACCACCCCGAACCTGGAACGACTGGCGTCAGAGGGTGCCGTCTTCGAGAAAGCGTACAGCAACTCGACCTGGACAAAGCCGTCCACGACTTCCTACGTCACTTCGCTCCACAACAGCGTATTGGGCAACTGGAGGACGGAGACGGACCCGCTACCGGACGGCGTAGTTACGATGGCCGAGCACTTTCACCGGGCCGGGTACCAGACCGCGCTGTTCACGACGAACTCCTACGTGGGACTGATCAGCGGGCTGGACCGGGGCCACGACGTCATGCGCGAGGCTGGATCGCAGCCCAACTCGATTTCGTCACGCGAACTTCACGAGGACTTCTGGCAGTGGCGCACAGAGTATCCGAACCAGCCTTTTTTCGTGCACTTTCAGACAACCGACGTCCACTATCCGTACGACCCCCCGGCACCATTCGCCGGACTATACTTGGATTCCCAAGAGCGGCGGGCCTATGACGAGTGGAACCGTCAGCTTCAAGAGACAGGGGGCATCCGGGCCTGGTCCGACTCCTTCGAAGAGACCGGGATCGGCCGCACGGAGTTCTATGAGGCACAGCGCCGCCTCTACGACGAGTGCATGGCGCACAACGATGCACAGCTCGGGCGCCTGGTGGAGCGGCTGAAGGCGGAGGGTGAGTGGGAAAACACGCTGCTCATCATAGCCGCCGATCACGGAGCCGCCTGGTGGGTGATGGACATAGATCCGCCGCCCCCCATCGGCGACCCCATCTTCGCCGCCTACTGGTCGCGCATCCCTCTCATCGCCGTGTGGCCGGGTCGAATCGCCGCCGGCCAACGCGTCGCCAAGCCGGTCTCGATGATCGACATACTCCCGACGCTCCTCGACCTGACCGGGCTGCATCCGCCCGAGTTGACCCAGGGGCGGTCGCTTGTGCCGCTCCTCCTCGGCCAGGGCTCGTGGGAACCACGGCCCGTGATCTTCGATATGGCCAGCGTAGACCTCGGGACGTTCGAGGCCGGAAAGAACTTCCACATCGAGGTGGTGGATGGGCGCTGGGGTGCCTCCCTACTGGTCTCGCCGGACCCCGACGCCGAGCCGGAGCTGCCCGAGGGCCGTGCTGCGGCACTCCTCGTTTACGACCTGTGGAGCGACCCGGATGCCCTGCATCCGATCAACGCGGAGCGACCCGACCTGGTGAAGACGTACCGAGAGTTCCTGCAAACGCAGTGGGCGGCCCACCAGGCCCTGGCACGGCAAGTCGGCGCCGCCGGGGGAGAGGTCGCGCTCACGCCTGAGCAGCTCGAGACGCTGCGGTCGCTGGGCTACATCCGGTAAAGGCTGTTTTCCATTTCCTGCCTTCGAGGGTAGGACCGGTGGCCATCCGTATCCGGTCTGCTAGGGACTCGCGAGGACTGGTCAGACACGGAAACCGCACCAACCGGACGTATTCAGACAGATGGGTACTAGATGGGAACACCTGGCGCCGGTTTCGAAAACCGGCGTCCTCGTGATGCGGAATCGGTTTAGTGCAGCGGCGAGGCACCTCGTGAGCGGTGTACCGGTTTCTGTACCGGTTCGGATGCCCGAACTTAGCATATGAATCGGCTTCGGGTATACGATCCTAGCATATGATTGCTCGATTCGTAGCCTAAATCCGTACAAATCGGCCTGTTTCGAGGTGGTTTTTTAATCCGTAGGTCGTGGGTGGCTCCTGCGGACGCTGCGCGTACTCGGAGTGTCTTCGACGCCGATCCCCACCCGGGTCATTCTTCCTTTGGGTCACGCCAGCAAAGGCCAGCCTCGACGCCCTCGAACCATTCATCTAGGTTTGAGACAATTCGATCCGAGCCTCATTTGGCCCCCCCGCCTCCGAGGCGTGCTGACGATGTCACCGGACTTGGATCGTCTCAATACTGCCCTGACGGACCGATACGTCGTCGAGCGCGAGATCGGCAGTGGCGGCATGGCCACGGTGTACCTGGCCGATCGGTTAGTCCGCTTTCTTCGCGCCCGCGAGAGAAAGACTGACATGACGACGCGCGTGGCTGTTCTCCTTCTTGCAGCAGTCGCCCTGCTACCGCTACCGGGTCAAGCGCAAGAGGTGCTCGTCGTCATCTCGGGTGTCGATATCATCGATCCACGGGATGGGACGGTCCTGCCAGATCACAGTATTGTCATTGATGGCGACCGGATCCTGGACGTCTTGCCGGATGGTGACCGTGAGATCCCAGGCGGCGCTGTGGTCTTCCGTGCCGATGGTAAGTGGGTGATTCCCGGTCTTTGGGATGTGCATACGCACATCCAATACCCTGACGAAGTTGAGGCATTCTTTCCACTCCTCATCGCCAACGGCGTCCTTGGCATCCGCGATGTAGGGGGATTATACCCGCCGCAGTTCGACTCGGTATCTGCGCTTCAACCTCGTGCGCCACATGTCGTCGCTGCTGGCGGGGGGATCGACACCCGCTCCGAACTGACGCGTGCTGAGGCGGGTGAGTTGGTAGCCCGACGTGCGGAGAGGGGGGCGGACTTCATCAAGGTCTTCTCGGATCTACCCCGTTCTACGTTCTTGCACGTCATGGCCGAGGCGGACGCGCAAGGTCTCTCGGTTGTGGGTCACGTGCCAATCGACGTTGGTGTCGATGAAGCGTCGGACCGGGGCTTCCGGACTATGGAACATCTCCTGGAGATCCTGGTCACGATCTCTCCCAGTGAGGAGCAGGTGCGCAGTGACCGGAGAGCGGCCCTTCTCGACGCCAATCTTTCCAGGGGGGAGTACGTATTCGAGTTGGCTCTAACTCCCTTGGAAGAGCTACTCGCCACGCGGGACACGGTTCGCGAGGAGGCGTTGTACCGACTCTTGGCGAGGAACCAGACTTGGCAGGTGCCTACCCTCAGCGACATCGAAGCGTACTCGAGGGCCCCCGACCCACAATTCTGGGCGAACCCGGGCCTGGAATACGTCCCGGCCAGTTGGAGGGTGACTTGGCAGATTCCAAACCACAGGTGGTACCGAGTCATACCCGAGGACAGGTACGAGGAGACACAGCGACAGATTGCGCGTCATCTGGGGATCTTGAAAGAGATGATCCAGCGCATGAATCGGCTTGGGGTCCCTTTTCTCGCTGGTACCGACGCTGCCCAGTGGAACTTCCAGGTGCCCGGCGAGAGTCTACACGACGAGATCCGCCTCTTGAATGAGGCCGGGCTAACACGACTGGAGGCGTTGCGGGCTGCGACATACGGTCCCGCAGAGTGCCTGAGGCTGACCGATGACTTCGGAACGGTCATGCGAGGCAGGAAAGCAAGCTTCGTCGTCTTGGACGAAAGCCCGCTAGAGGACATGGGCGCGACCCGGGGAATCCACGCGGTGGTAGTCGATGGCGAACTCCTCGATCGCGCTGCACTCGACTCCATTCTTCGTGGAGCTAAGGAGCGGGCGGCGGGCCGGTAGGCGGAAAGCGGTATAAGACCATTAAGGAGGACCAGGTCAAGGGTGCGCAGGTAATCACTGCCCGAACGTAGCCGCAACCATCTCCCCGGCTGGGTCTGGGACGCACGAGACGGCTGAGCCTGCGATACACTAGCGCCGTGAGTTCGCGGCCGTACCTTCCCCAGTAGAGCCGTGACGTGCAACGCCGAGGGCACGCCACGGCGTTGCGTCTGCCGCGCCCCGGCGCTGTTCCCTCCAGGTGGGTCCCGCGCGAGGTAGACAGAGGGGGGTATGGCCGACGCATGATAGGGACCTTCGTCGGCCGAGGGTTGGTCTCATGAGACGGCTCATACTACTTCTGCTGTTCGCCCTTACCGCAGTCGCCTGCACACCTGCCGACGAGATAGCAGAGCCTGCCGAAGAAGCGGCCGCTACGACAGAGGCGGACGCAGAGGCGATTCAAGCCCACTACGCAGCGTACGGACAGACGATCACCTCCGGCGATACCGAAGCGTGGTTGGCCATCTTCACCGACGATGTGGTCGTCATGCCTCCGGACGAAGCGGGCATCACGGGAAAGGAAGTGCTACGGGCGTGGGGACAACCGTATTTCGACCAGTTCGATATGCAGGCAACGGTGTCCACGCAGGAGATCCAGGTTGCTGGTGAGTGGGCGTTTGCGGTCGAGGAGTACACGTGGCAAGCGACACCCAAGGAGGGAGGCGAGGCAACAGAGGAACGTGGGAAGGGGATCGCGGTGCTCAGGCGTCAACCGGACGGCACCTGGAAGATCGCCTACCGTGCCTGGAACCGGGACCACCCGCTGCAGGGCGGGGAGTAACGTTCGCACAGCAGCGGCCGGAGGAGATCCTGGCGGAGCGGGGGTGAGCGCAGGCCTGATTTGCTCTCTACATCTGAGAGACACCAGCTTCCCTGACGTGCAGATCGTCAGCTGAGTTACCACTACCTACTTCGAGTCGTTGCGGATCGCACAGGCCGCCCACGGCCGGTTCCTGCTTGGAGGTCGAGATGACACAACCCGAAGAACAACAGGTCTACGACACGATTCTCGCCAACCTGCACGCGGCTCTCAAGCGATGGTACAAGGGTGACACCTTGGGGTACACGGAACTCTTCGCCGACGAGTTCACCCTTTTCAATCCCCTTACGAGCCTCAGACTGGAAACGATCAACCAGTTGCGGGATCACTACCCCCCCATGATGGGGACGATCGATCTGCCGCGATACGAGTTGATCGAACCGAAGTTTCAGTTACAAAATGACATAGGCATCCTCACCTACTTCCTGAAGCAGTACTCGAGTGATGGCCCCGTGGGCCCGACTTATAAGTCCACCGAGGTCTACCAGCGAGCGGACGGTAGGTGGCCCATCATTCACGCTCATTGGTCGACAATACTGGAGTCCGAGTAGCAGCCGCGTCTGTTTTCTCCACCGTAACGCGGACGCTGAGCTTCAGCCCCGCGCCCACGTCGCCCAGGCGCAGACCAGCCTGCCTACGATCCTGGGCTCGCAGAACAACTGCTGGAGCGGGCGGGCTGGAGGGATCGGGACGGAGACGGGACAGCACTCCCCTTTTGCGTGAGCTGACGCCCCTCGCCCGAGGTGGTGCCGAGCGACTCGCCCGCCTCGAGCCGGGACCGAAGTCGCTGTATCTGAAGGAGGCACCCCGATGAGTATCGGTCGCATCTTCACTCGTATCCTCCCCGTCACCTTGCTGTCCCTCCCCCTCACGGGCTGCTCGGGCGGACCGTCCGGATCTCGCGTCCTCACGGCGGAGGGGCCGCTCCATCTCGAGGAACATCTCGACGCTGCGACCGTCGGGGGCTCGGAGGTGCCGGCGGAAGCTATCGAACCCATCGTGTGGGACTTCGGCGAACCGCAGCCGGAGTGGAAGACCTTCGAGCACTTCAATCCTGCCATCCCCGCGCTCATGCTGGAGCACACCGATGAAGCGCTCCGCGTCCGTTTCGACGAGCGCCACGCGGACCCACGGGCCTCCCGGCTGCACGGCGACATCTATGTGGACCTGCCGGATCTGGCACGCGACGAGTGGAGCCACGTTCTCGTCCGGGCTCGCACCTCGGGAGACATCCGCACCATCGGCATCGGTTTCAACCTCAACGACCCCGCCTCCGCGGTAGATCCCGACCTCGGGCCGGGCAAGTTCTACGGGGACCAGACCCCCCTAGTCACCGATGGGACGGTACAGACTTACAGTCTGCGTGCCGACCGGCACCAATCGGCGGGTGAGTGGGAAGGGCCATGGCGCCAGCTGATCTTCTTCATGGACGTCGGGGAGCCCTCAAGCATCGACATCCTTTCCGTCACGTTAATCCCGAAGGCCACCGTCTACGCCGACGCCCCGGCTGGGGTACGGGAGGTCGTGCTGGGCAACCGATACCGCAGGGCGATCTACACGCACACTCCGGGACGGCTCGAGTACCAAGCGCGCGTGCCCGACGGGGGACGCTTGGACGTGGGCCTCGGGCTCCTGCGGAAGGACATCTCCGTGACCTTCCGGATCTCCGCGACCACCCAGGCGGGAGAGCGCGAGACACTCTTGGAGCAGAACATCGTTAACCCGTCTGGATGGCAGCAGCGCTCCGTCGACTTGGCTGACTACACCGGACGCGAGATCACACTGGCTCTCGAGACAGAAGCCGAGCGGGCCGGTAGCGTGGCGTTCTGGGGTGCGCCGACGGTGAGCGGCGCTCGCACGGTAGCCAGGAAGCCTAACGTCATCTTTTACGTGATCGACGGCGGCGCGGCCGATTTCATGAGCGTCTACGGATACAACCGGCGCACCACCCCCAACATCGAGCGCCTGGCCGCCGAGGGGGCCGTGTTCGAGTGGGCGTACAGCAATTCCTCCTGGACTCGCCCTTCGACCGCGTCCTTCATGACGTCGCTCCAGAACAGCGTGATGGGCGACTTTCTCAACTGGAACGACCCGGTGCCGGAAGAAGCCGTGACGATGGCTGAGCACATGCACCGAGCCGCGTACCACACGGCGGTGTTCACCGCCAATCCGAACGCCGGCACCCTGAGCAACCTCCAGCGCGGGGTCGATCTGTTCCGCGAGGACTGGGAGGACTTCAGCTACCTCGGAGGGAATAACCACCGGGAGTCCTCCCTCTTTCTGCATGAGGGGTTCTGGGAGTGGCGCGAAGCCTACCCGGCGCAACCCTACTGGGCGCACTTCCAGACCACCGATG
>JBDHHV010000102.1:0-12623 GCA_039589195.1 Gemmatimonadota bacterium
CGCGGTGTCAACGCGCACCGCGGGATGAATGCGACAGCAGGGTTCGATCTGCGGTCGAGTCGAAGGCCCTACCGTCGAATCTGGAGTCGGTCTCCGGGCTTGATCACCGTCGAGCTGAGGTTGTTCCAGGCGATAATGTCCGAGGTCGACACGTCGTATTGCCGTGCGATGGCCCACAGCGTGTCACCGCGACGAACCACGATCGTCGTCGGGCCCTCGGCGGGTGCGGTACGGGTCGAGGTGCTCGCCCGAGCCACGGGCACGGCTGCGGAGGTTGGCACCACGAGCTGTTGACCGATGCGCAGACGGCGCGGGTTCACGTTGCCGTTCGCCGCACGCAGCGCCGTCACCGAAGTGCCGTAGCGCGCCGCGATGTGCCCGAGTGTCTGCCCGCGCGTCACGGTGTGCATGAGCCACGTAACCCGATCCGAGGGCGGGATCTCGGCGTAATTCTCGGTGAACATCGCTCCCACCCCGACGGGCACGCGAAGCTGTATGACCCGATCCGGCGGCGTGACACGCCTCGGGAAGTTCGGGTTGAGCGCCCGCATCGTCTCCTCATCCGTTCCGGCGGCCTCCGCGAGCACATCGAACGTCGTCGCGTCGGGAACCTCCACGAGGTCGTACTCGATCGGTGGATCGGGGACGACGTGGCCAAACCCGTACGCATCGGGGTCCCGCGCGATGATCGCGGCGGCGATCAGCTTCGGGACGTAGTTGCGCGTCTCGGACCTCAACAGCCGGCTGTCCGCCAGGTCCCAGAAGGTCTCCACGCCGGCCCTCGAGAGTCCCCTGCGGACGCGACCCGGGCCGCCGTTATAGGCCGCAGCGGCCAGGTACCAGGACCCGAACTGCTCATGGAGGTCGGTCAGGTAGGCGATCGCGGCGTCCGTGGCCTTCGGAGGGTCGCGTCTGTCATCGACCCAGAACGACACTTCCAGATCGTACATGCGAGCGGTGCTGGTGATGAACTGCCACAAGCCCACGGCACGGGCGCGGCTGTATGCGCGCGGATTCATGCCGCTCTCTATGAGCGCCAGGTATAGCAACTCCTCGGGGAGACCCGCGCGTCGGAGCTTCTGACGGATCATCGACTCGTAGCGGCCGCTTCGCTGCAGATAGAGGGCGAATCGTTGCGGGATCACGTCCTGGAAGTAGTGGATCCACGCTTCGACGCGGTCATTCATCTCCAGTGGGAGCTCGGGCGGACGATCACGACCCGTCAGGCGCGCGATCCCGATGGGATCCGAGCCGAGCGTCGACCGGAGCTCGCGATCGATATCCGTTCTCCGCGCTTCCTGTTCCGCCGCTCGCGCGGCGGCGGCCGCTGCCAACGCGGCTTCCTGCTCGGTCGTGAGCGTGTCCTCGACGGGAGCCTGGGCGGCGGCCACATCCGCGGGAACCTGACCCTCCGCATCGGCGGGGTTCGGTCCGGTCGCCACGGTCTCCTGCGTGGCGGCACACCCGGTACCGAACAACGCCGTGATCAGGATCGCTCCACGTAGCTGGGCGCCGTTAGCCTCGTTCATCCATTGTCCTCGCTCGGTTCTCTCGCACGGTCTGCGCTACACGCCTACACCCGTTTCGGGCGAGGCTCGGGTCCTACACCCGCAGGCGCTTTTTGTGTCGCGTGGATACAACACCCCTCTCCACCCCCAATCAGAGGTGGTAGTTGGGTGCCTCCCGCGTGATCACGACGTCGTGAGGGTGCGACTCGCGCAGCCCGCCCGGCGTGATCCGCAGGAATGTTACCTCCTCGCGTAGCTCCGTGACCGTGGTGACGCCACAGTACCCCATCCCGCTCCGCAGGCCACCGACCAGTTGGAACACGGTGTCGGCGACCGGCCCTTTGTAAGGCACGCGTCCCTCGATCCCTTCAGGAACGAGTTTCTGTGCATTGAACGTGCCTTCCTGGAAGTAACGGTCTGCCGAGCCCGCTTCCATGGCCGAGAGCGACCCCATGCCGCGAATCACCTTGAAGCGTCTTCCCTCGAGCAGGAAGGCCTCGCCGGGACTCTCGTCGGCACCCGCGAACATCGATCCCAGCATGCACGAATGGGCGCCGGCGGCGATCGCTTTCACGAGATCACCGGAGTACTTGATGCCACCGTCCGCGATCACCGGTACCCGTCCGGCGATGCCCTCGACCGCATCTCGAATCGCCGTTACCTGTGGCACACCCACCCCCGTCACGACGCGCGTGGTGCAGATGGAGCCTGGTCCGACCCCCACTTTCACGGCATCGACGCCGCGCTCGACCAGAGCGTCGGCTCCCTCCCTGGTGGCTACGTTACCCGCGATCAGCTCGGTATCCGGGAAGGCCTCGCGCGTCCGGGCAACGGCGTCCAGAACTCCCTGTGCGTGCCCGTGAGCGGTGTCGATCACGAGCACATCGACGCCGGCTTCGATCAGGGCGCGCGCACGGTCGATGTCACGCTCGGATGCCCCGATGGCGGCGCCGGCCCTGAGGCGGCCGTGCGAGTCCTTCGTAGCGTTCGGATATTGGCGTCGCTTGAAGATGTCCTTCACGGTGATCAGACCACGTAGACGTCCGTCCGCATCGGTGACGGGCAGCTTCTCGACTTTGTGCTCCCTGAGGATCTCCTCCGCGTCGTCGATCGATGTGCCGACCGGCGCGGTCACGAGGCCATCGGCAGTCATCGCCTCACGAATCGGGCGCGACAGATCAGACTCGAAAACGAGATCCCGGTTCGTGAGAATCCCGACGAGCCGGCCGTCCGACTCGACGATCGGCACACCGCTGATGGAGAACTCCGCCATCATGCGGACGGCCTCGCGCAGGGTCGCATCCGGCCCGAGCGTGATCGGATCGAGGATCATCCCGCTCTCGGAGCGTTTCACCCGATCCACCTGAGCGCACTGTGACTCCACCGACATGTTCTTGTGGATGAACCCGATCCCGCCTTCGCGCGCGAGCTGGATGGCCATGAGGTGCTCGGTCACGGTATCCATGGCGGCGGAGATCAACGGGATGGCGAGGCGGATCTTGGACGTAAGCCGGGTCGACACATCGACGTCGGCCGGGTGGACGCGCGCGTGTGCGGGAGCGAGGAGCACGTCGTCGAAGGTCAGCGTGTCACGGATTCTCTCGGTCATGTTGCTAGGCGGCTCGCTTAGGTGGCAGCAGGGTGAGCGGTGGCGCAGAGGCTCGATACGAGAAACCGCATGTCGCGGCACCGGACGGGCGGCGCGAGCATGCGGTCGACTCGGTGTGGGGCGTCGGTCCTACCATGCGACATGGTAGGGAGGGTGGGGCGCAGCGTCAACGCGGAGGCGTCGGGTCCCGCCGCCAGGGGCGTAGCCTACTCGACGACGATCTCCCGTTCCTGGGGAGGCTCGTCCGCTTCCTTCAGTGGCGGTTCGGCCTTCCCCGTCTCCAACTCGGCCAGGAACTCGCGCCCGGCCTGCCGGAACGCGTCCAGAACCTTGTCGGTCGCACCCAGCACCTTCATCGTCTCGCGCACCGCGGACGCCGGCACACGACTGCGGCGAAGGTTGCGCTGGAACGACTCCGCGAACTTCTGAAACGCTGGTGCCGAAGAAGCACTCCGGTCCGCGTACTCCGAGTCGAGGAACTCGATGAAGTCGAGTACCGCATACACCTTCTCCTCCGGAAGAGCTTCCAGCTTCCGCCAGATTTGCTTTCTCAGAATCTCGTTCATTCCGTCCTTCTGCGTGGCCAGGGTGCCCGACACCTATACCCGCTCAGGGGGGGCGAAGGTTTCAACACTCCGTTGCTACAGACGGGCGAACGGCAGGTCGACCGTAAAGTGGCAACCGTCGCCAGGCGCCGTATCCACACGAAGCTCGCCGCCGGCCGCCCTCACGAGCCGGGCACAGATCGACAGGCCGAGCCCGTTCGTCCAGCCTCGTCTCAGTCCACCGAGCCCGGAACCCGTCACTTCGGACTCCAGCATGCGGCCCAACTCGTCGGGATCCCCGCCGGGACCGTCGTCACGAACCTCTATCTTGAGCCACCCTTCTTCTTTCTCCGTCGCGCGTATGTCCACGTGACCGCCGACATCCGCTACCTGTACGGCGTTCGTGACGAGGTTGAGCAGGACCCGGGTGAGCAGCCGGCGATCCCCCGACCGTGGACCGAGAGTCTCCAAACGGAACGCGATCGCGACTTCTCGATGGTGTGCGAGCGGGCTGACGAGACGCTCGACCTCCTTCAGGACCCCTTCGACGGAGAACGACTCGTGGCTGACGCGGATCTCCGATCCGTCTCCGAGACGGGCGGCGTCGATCACGTCGTTCACCAGGCCGACCAGCGACACCGCGGCCGTGTACAGAACCCCGAGCTGGCGGCGTTGCACATCGTTCAACTCGCCCGCGTGCTCACTGATGAGGGCGTCGGCCAGGAAGAGGATCGAGTTCAGCGGTGACCGAATGTCGTGTGAGATGTCGCGGAGGAGTCGGCGCGCCTCGGTGCTCCGCTTCTCGAGCAGCCCCTTCGTGAGGCTCGCGACCTCCCGATCCAGGTGGCCATGGAGCAACCGCACTTTGGACGGGGGAACGCCCCGATCCGATGCGTCGTGTATCGCCTCGCGGATCACGCGCGCCGCGGCGGCGACCGATTCGGCGTCCGGGATCGGTTCGATGTCCGGCTCGAGTGCCGCGACGTTGGCGTCGAGCCGCAACCTCGCGTGCAGACGCTCGACCAGCGGGCGGATGTCCGGTGGCAGACCGTGCAGCAGGCGGTCCAGGTGAAGCCATGCTTCCCTGTCTAGGTCGTGAGCGCGCCGGGCGGTCGGGCTTCTATCGACTCGTCGAGCGCGTGCGCCCGCGGGGACGTCCTCAGGATCGCTGCTCACGGCACTCAACTCGGCGGCCCATTCTAGGTCGAGATCTTCAGGGACGCGCTAAGGAACGAACGCGTCCTTCGAGAGCTCGTGCTTGTCCATCAGGCGATACAGCGTCGTGCGGTCGATCCCCGCCTGACGCGCTGCCTCGGACATGTTCCCGGCGGTGCGCGCTATGACCTGCGCGAGGTACTCCCGCTCGAATCTGCCGATCAGCGAATCCTTCGCATCGTGGAATGGCGAGTGGAAGTCGATCATGGACGAGACCGAGCTCGGGCTCGACGCCGTCACGGATGCCGACACGCCATCGTCCAGGATCGAGAGACGATCCTTTTCGATCATCTCCGCGGCATCGGAGAGCACGACGAGGTGCTCGATCACATTCTGCAGCTCCCGAATGTTCCCGGGCCAGTCGTATCGAACCAACAGATCCAACGCGCCCGGAGAAAGTCGAGGAGGAATCGCACCAGGCAGTTGATGGCGACGCCAGAAGTGATCGACGAAATGCTTGATCAGGACGGGGATATCCTCTGCCCGTTCGCGCAAAGGCGGCAGATGGAGGGGTACGACGCGAAGCCGATAATAAAGATCATTGCGCAGCGCACCGTCACGCAGGGCCGCGTCCGGGTCGCGGTTGGTGGCGGACACGAACCGAACGTCCACCACCGCGTCGTCCTTCTCGCTCCCGACTCTCCGCAGCACGCCGTCCTGCAGCACTCGTAGCAGCTTCGCCTGCAGAGGCAGGGGCATCTCGGCGAGCTCATCGAGGAAGAACGTCCCCTGGTCCGCCACCTCGAGGAGTCCCGGCTTGTCGCGAACCGCGCCCGTGAACGCTCCGCGCCGGTGACCGAACATCTCCGACTCGAGCAACTCGGACGGGAGGGCCGCGCAGTTCACCGCCACGAACGCCTTCCGGGAACGCCTGCTCTCGCCGTGAATGTACTGGGCGATGAGCTCCTTCCCGGTGCCGCTCTCACCGGTGATGAACACGCTGGCGTCGGTCTTCGCCACCTTCATCGCCGTCTGGACCGCCCCCCGCATGGCGCTGGAGACACCCAGGATCCTCACCTTCCCGTCGACGAGAACGCCCTCGCGCCGCGCGCTGTCGGTGAGGGTTCTCTGCCGCAGCAGCGTATACGCGGCTCGCCCGATCACGACGAGCAGCTGCGTTGCGGTGAACGGCTTCGGAAGGTACTCCCAAGCGCCGGCCTGGATGGCTCGGATGCTGGCTTCCGTCGTGGCGTGTCCGGTCATCATGATCGCGATCGTGCCCGGGGAGCGCTGTCTGACCTCGGCGAGGATATCGAGGCCATGCACCTGAGGCATGCTCTGGTCGATCAGGACGATGTCGTACGACTGGCTCTTCAGGCGATGGAGCGCTTCTTCCGCCTTGCGCTCGCACTCGCACTCATAGCCATCGGCGGTGAGAACCGACTCACAGCTCTCGAGGATGCTCGGCTCGTCGTCGATCACGAGGATGCGGACGCTCGCCCGCTCCTCGGGTCCGAGGAGGACAGACCCGGAGCCCTCGAGGTCGTCGAGCGGAAGCTCCTCGTCGGTCAACTGTTCGGCTATCTCAGGCGCTTCGATTCGCACGCGCTATCTCCCGCTGTCTCGTTGCCAGGACCCCGTCGATTCGGTGCGCCTCCGCGACCGATTCAGCCGATCGAGCTGATCGATCCGACCCACGTCGCAAGTTGCTCCAACCCTCGTGCAACCTGCCCGGGCAGCCTTTCGCCCGGATTCATAGCGGGCACGCTACACCTCGAGCCCCGTTCGGAAGCACCGTGTTGCGTCGCTGACGCAGTTTAGCCCACAAGTTGGCGCTTTACGAGGGCATCCACCCTTTCGAATCGACGTCTGGACCCTCAGCGGCGTGCAGCCGGATTAAGGGCCCCAATCATACCGTTGGGCGCGTTGAAGTACAAGAACTGCGCCATGATCTGGCACGTGCGCGGTCGCCTTCGCGTTGTGCGACAATCGGTGTGCGGGGTTGGTCTCCGGCCGTGTAGCATGCTTACCACGGCCTGGTGTCAGAAAGAGGCGATCGGATGGCTCAGCTGGGGTCGGATGCGGGCGGAAGATGGTCCGGCGGTGTCAAACCGCCCGGATGGCAAGGCGTCTGGGCTTCTCTTCCCGAGAGACTGCGTTGCGTTCGGGCAACTCGCGCGCTATCACCCGTGCGATGCGCTCCGCCGCGCAACCATCCCATAACGGTGGCCGGCACGGCCGTCGTCCTTCCGCGACGCGTGAGCGGACCACGGTCGGCAAATCGTTCAGGTCGCCGTGAAACAGCCGGTTCGTCCCATCGGTCAGCGTCACGGGACGATCCGTCGTCTCCCGCAGTGTGACGCACGGCACGCCCAGCACGGTCGTCTCCTCCTGCACGCCGCCTGAATCCGTCAGCGTGGCAGCCGCATGATCCATCAGGCAAAGGAAATCCAGGTACCCGAGGGGGGTGAGCACGATGAGGGATCGCAACGTGCGATCAAGGCCGAAGCCACGGACGTTTCTCGAGGTACGCGGGTGCAGCGGCAGCACGAGCGGCAGGCCGCAGGTCCGCGAGGTCTCGGTGAGTGCGCCCAGGAGCGTTTCCAACCGCGTCGGATCGTCCACGTTTTCGGGGCGGTGCAGCGTGGCGAGGAGATACTCACCCGCGTTCAACCCGAGCGCCTCGTGCACCGCACGCGCGGCGGCACGCGGCCGATAACGATCGAGGGTGTCGATCATCACGTTCCCGACGAAGCGGATCCTATCGGCGTCGATCCCCTCGGCCATCAGGTTCGCGTTCGCGGCGCGCTCGGTCGTGAACAGGACCTCGCCGAGCGCGTCCGTCAGCACGCGATTGATCTCTTCCGGCATGCTCCGATCGCCGCTTCTGAGACCTGCCTCCACATGCGCGATCGGAAGCCCCAGCTTCGACGCCACGAGTGCGCCGGCCAGCGTTGTGTTCACGTCACCGACGGTGAGCAGCCAATCAGGTCTCGACCGTTGGAGCACGGGCTCCAGGGCGATCAGCATGCGACCCGTCTGAACCGCGTGCGACCCGGAACCGATAGTCAGATTCAAATCGGGACGAGGGATGTTCAGCTCCGAGAAGAAGTGGTCGGACAACGAGTCATCGTAGTGCTGGCCGGTGTGGATGAGGGATTGTTCGACACCGAGCCGATCCAGTGCGCGCATGATCGGCGCGATCTTGATGAAGTTCGGGCGAGCACCAACGAGGTTGAGGACTTTCATGCAAAACCATCGATGTAGATTCAGAAACCGTCCATGTAGATCCAAACGTCCGATCGGTCCGACCATTTTGTCGGGTCGATCTCAGCCGCACACGACACGCCGGCGGGCGATACAAGACACAAGCCAGCTTCCCCTCTGTCCTGATCGAGGAGCGTACTCATGGGGAAAACCCCCGTGGTTGAGGGAACTTCGATGTTTCTCAGGTGATACCAACACGCTCCGGCAGCCTCTTCATGGCCGATTGTCACTGTAGCCCGGTAACCACATATGCCGGTGTGTTGCGGACAGGCGACAGACCATCGGCGGCGAGCCGTGCCGGTAGCCGGAATGCTGTGTCTCTCTTGGAGATCCGGGGCCGGCACCACGGCACCAGTCTTGCCTCGACAACACGTTGGTGCGCTCCCGCCTCGACCGGGAGCGCCTCAGGCGGCGCCACCGGCGCCATGTGATGCGCCCCGACCGTGGCCGGTCGGGGCACCCAGGTGAGGATGGAGACCAAAGGTTGAGCGATAACGACAGGCCCGCGGGCAAGGTTCCGGTACCGCACCTCGCCGACGCGGAATTGGTCCAGCGAGAAGGGTATTACTTCCCGGACTACGCGGATTATACGTTCGGGCAGTCGGCTGAGGGTACGGACTGGTCGCGCATCGCGAAGCTGCTCTGGTATCGAAAGTGGTGGATCCTCGCCACCGCATTCGTTGGCACCCTCGCCGGCTGGGGTGTCAGTCGATTGACGACACCTGAGTACGAAACCTTCACGAAGATCTGGATTCAGGACCAGCGCCGGGGGGGGCCGATCCAGGCGCAGGAGATCCTGCAGGGCGAGGGCTGGGCGGATGTATTCCGAAGCCGGGCCGTGCTGCGCCCGGTGGTGGAGGATTTACACCTCCAGCTTCACCTCATCGAGCCGAGGGACGTGGATCGGGCGGTCTTCGAAGGGTTCGTGACCCAACCGGAGGTCTTGCCCGGTGTTTATACGCTCTCCGTGCGGCAAGACGGAACCTGGACGCTGGAGCGCGACGGTGAGGGCGCTGTGCAGCGGGGTCGGGCCGGCCAGCCGGTCGGCGGCCCGGCGGGGTTCGAGTGGCTACCGCCGGCGGAACTGCTGGGCGCCGGGGAAGATATCCGCTTCAGCGTGTCGAGCGTGCAGGGGGCGGTGTTCGGCGTGGCATCCGATCTCGGGGTCACGTACAACCGCAACTCGAACATCATTCAGGCCACCCTGACGTGGGCGGACCGGCAGGAGTCGGCGATCATTCTCAACGCGCTGGGGCGTCAGTTTGTACGGATCGCGACGGACCTGAAGGCTCAGAAGATCCGCGAAGAACGGGAGATGCTCGAGGAGCAGACGCAGTACACGCGCGAGCGACTCCAGTCAGCCGAGTTCGCACTGGAGAGTCACCGGGTGGAAACGATCACGCTCCCGAGCGAGCCCCTGGTGACCGGGATCCCCACGGGAGCGATGCAGACCCCGGGGGGAGTCGGTGTAACGCAGAACAATCCCGTATTCGGCGTTTTTTCGCAGCGGAAGATCCTGGCCGATCAGCTAAGCTACGATCTCACGCAAATCCGGGACGTTCAGCAGCAGCTGGATGCCAGTGGAGAGCCCAACGTGCTGGCCATCCAGATGATCCCGTCGGTAGCCAATTCGGCGGAGCTCAACGCGGCCCTTACTCAGTTTCAGCAGAAACTGGTCGATAGGCAGACGCTTCTCTATACGTACACAGCGGACTATCCCGGGGTGGTCCAGCTGGACACCGAGCTCAACGACCTGCGCTCGCTGGTCATCCCCGGTGCACTGCGGGCGCTGGGCACCCAGGTCGAGAGCCAACTGGAGCTGTTGAACCGGCAGATCACCGCCCAGAGCCAGGACCTGCGGCAGATTCCCCGCCGTACGATCGAGAATGCCCGGTTGCAGCGAGAGATGATGCACGCCGAGGCACTTCACAACATGTTGCTGCTCCGTCTGAAGGAGGCGCAGTTGGCGGAGGCGACGAGCGGGCCGGGGATCGAGGTGCTCGATCCGGCGTGGGCTCCCACTTCGCCTCTGGGCGACACGGCCAGCCGGATCATCGCGTTGTTCTCGATGGCCAGCCTGGGCCTTGGGATCGCGGGCGTGCTGGTCTTCGATCACTTCGACAAACGGATTCGACACCCGGCCCAGGTGACCGGATCTCTGGGTCTACCAGTACTGGGCGTCGTTCCCAGGCTGCAGGCCGCGCCTGATCCGACCAGCGCCACAGCCGCGATCGCGGTCGAGTCGTTCCGGGGCCTGAGAACGCAGATCGCACATGTCGACGGCCAGGTGGAGGGCATCACGCTTGTCACGAGTCCGGCACCGCGAGAAGGTAAATCCATGGTGTCGGCCAACTTGGCAATCTCGTACGCTACCGCCGGATACAAGACTCTATTGCTGGACGGGGACACGCGGCGCGGGCGAGCCCAGGAGATGTTCGGGTTGAAGCGCTCGCCCGGACTTACGGACTACCTGATGGGGCGCTCGGCACTCGACCAGGTTCAGCAGGAAACCAACGTACAGAACCTGACCCTGATCGCGCGCGGGGCTCCAGGCGGGTTCAACGCCGACCTTCTCGAAAGCGAGCGCATGGATGGGTTGCTCGCGCAGCTGCGTGAGACATACGGAGTGATCGTGATCGATGGTCCCCCGCTCGCCGCGGGCGCCGACGTGCTGATGCTGGGCGAGAGGAGCCGCAAGGTCGTCATCGTGCTGCGCGCCGGCTCCACCAAGGAAGACCTCGCGCGCGCCAAGCTGGAGACGCTGGGGAACGTGCAGCTGCCGATCGTGGGTGCGGTGCTCAACGCCATGCCGAAGTCGGCGCCGTACTACGATTACTACGTCCACTACTACTACGCCGACGCGGAGGTCGCGTCGTAGCGATGGCGGGGCTCGGCGTTCGCCCCCGGAAGGTTCAATCTCCGGACTTGATGCGGCGCACCGTCCGCTTCGCTCGGTGCAGGAGCCGGAGCATGAATGCCGGGAGCAGAGCGGCAAGATAGATCACCGCGGACCTCCCCGAGAACGGCAGATCCTCGCGCCACCCCTGCCTCAGCGTTCGTCTCGCGCCATGACGATCGAGATCGGACAGCTCGGCGTAGGCCCGTCTGAGGGTCAGCGCGTGGAGACCGGCTCGATATGCCCCCACCTCGCTCGGCGTGAGCGTGCCGCGACGAGCGACCGCGCCCTCGAGGCTGCGCCTGGCGTTTTCGATGAGGATGAACTTGTTCCGGTCAGCGGTCAGCACGTCTTCCTCGCCGACCTGACGTCGCGCCAGCGGCGTCATCACGATGGCCAGGGGAGAGACGACGGACAGGCGGTGCGCGAACTCGGTTTCCTCGGCCATCCGCAGCGACTCATCAAACCCTCCCTCCTTGAGGAACAGGTGTCGTCGCACGGCGAGGGTCGACGGCAGGATGACATTGCCGTGACAGAGCATCTCGAACGCGTCGCCGTGGAAGACATCGTGCTCGCTTCCTCCGACGGAAACCGTCACGTGCTCCAAGAAGCGGGCGAAGAATTCCCGGGCGCTGATTCGGTTTTCTCCCAGGACCGGGAAGGTCCCCTCGAAGCTCTGAGGCCGTCCCAGTGCTGTCCCGGAGCTGTCGACCAGCTCACATCCGCCGACGGTCCAGCCGACTCGTGGCAGGGCATCGAGCACAGCCGCCTGTACCTCGAGCTTGTTCGCCATCCAGCGGTCGTCCGAATCCAGGAAGGCGACGAAATCGGCCGACGCCTCTCGAACCCCCCGATTCCGGGCCGCGGATACGCCCGCGTTCTCCTGTCGGATCGTCTTCACCCCGGCCGGAACGGTTCGGCACACTGCGGCGGTGTCGTCCGTCGATCCATCGTCGACCACGATGATCTCACGAGCCGGGTAGCTCTGGTGGACCACGGACTCGACCGCTCCCACGAGGGAATCGGCCCGGTTGTAGGTCGGGATCACGGCCGAGAAGCTGATCACCGGACCGGTTTCCCGAGGCACACGCCCCGATACATGGCCTCGTAGGCATCGAGCCACGCCTCGGGATCGTAAGCCGTCGACAGCTTGCGGCGAGCGGCGTCAGCACGCTCTCGCGCTGCAGCCGGGTTTTCGTAGGCCTCCCGGATAGCGTCGGCCAGCTTCGCGGGGTCTTCGGGAGCAACCAGGATCGCCTCCTGATCGGACACGATCTCGGGCACACCGCCGACACGGGTAGTGACGATCGGGATCCCGGCCGACATCGCTTCGAGCAGCGCCATCGGAGTTCCCTCGGTACGCGAGCTCAGCACGAACAGGTCGAAGGCGGCGAACAGCCGGCCGGCGTCGGCTACATTCCCCACCCAGTGAACGCGATCTCGCATCTCGGGGGGCGCTGCCTTCGCTTCCAGCGCGACGCGATTCGGTCCATCTCCGACAAACGCAAAGCGAATTGGGACGTCGGGCAGAAGCCGGATCGCGTCCACCATTACATCGCCGCCCTTCTCTTCGGAGAGACGCCCAACCCACC
This sequence comes from Gemmatimonadota bacterium, assembly GCA_039589195.1. Classification (GTDB taxonomy): domain Bacteria; phylum Gemmatimonadota; class Gemmatimonadetes; order Palauibacterales; family Palauibacteraceae; genus JBDHAC01. Next base: position 12,573 of record JBDHHV010000102.1, read on the forward strand.
CGGCGAGGAAACCTTCATGTGGCACGCCCAGCTCCCTTCTGGCTTCCTCCC